>JASLYJ010000100.1 GCA_030739855.1 Alphaproteobacteria bacterium
AAACGTATTCTCCGGTGTCGGAGTTGTATGCGTCTAAATCACCTCCCCGCTCACAATCTCCATAAACGTATTCTCCGGTGTCGGAGTCATATCCGTCAAAATCACCATTGGAACATTCTCCATATACATATTCACCCGTATCAGAATCATATCCGTCGCAATCAACCGTCCAAGCGCTAACAGTTGTGGGAAAAATCGCGAGAGCACTTACAACAACACATATTATAAGTTTGTTCATATCCTCCCCCTGACTCACTAGATGAAATTGTCCTAAAATCCGTCTGTCAGTATGCGAGATAGATGGTCATAGAAAAACTATCTCATATCAATTCTCTAAGTTCCCTAACGGTCAACCATGGTCGTTTTCGATGAACCATTCTGTGACAGTTTGAACAAAGCAACACGAGGTCTGAGAGTTTTGTTCTTTCACCCACCTCTAATTTGGACACGGGTTTTGTGGAATGGGTAGCAGCATTAAGTCCACAGGATTAGAAGCTAAAATGTGTTTCTGGATTGAGGTAAAATGCTCTGAGTTG
>JASLYJ010000101.1 GCA_030739855.1 Alphaproteobacteria bacterium
TAAAGGTTCGCCACGGGTCAGGTGCGGCCGTGTTATAGCTTAGTGCGATGCCGCCGGTCATGGAACTGTGGCCAGCCATGCTGGTGCCTGCCTGGGACCATAAGGGAAAAGCCGCCTCCGAAGAAGCGGCCTCTCTGACAAATCAAGGAAAGGGGACTGGGACAAAGGGTAGCTAGTCCTGCTCCACCACTACAGTCCGGTCCGTGGTTTGTTCTATAATCCGCTTTAAGTCGAGTACGTCACCATCAATATGCTGCAAGATGGCACGGTAAACGCGTGTGTCGTGGCCCGGGATAAATTTACCACCCTTGGTTATTCCACCACACCCGCACGCACAGGGCTTAGGTACTATCTTTCTCGGCATGAGTTACGCTCCGTTTAGGTTATGTGGTGGAGCAATTATAGGGTAAAGTACGTCCAGGGTCAATCCCAGGAGTGCCCCTGAATGTTCCTCTCCTCTTGTCTCGCTGCGCCAGTCACAGAAAAAACCCGCCAGGTCATTGACCTGGCGGGTTTTATTTTGGTTGCGGGG
>JASLYJ010000102.1 GCA_030739855.1 Alphaproteobacteria bacterium
AGCCGCTCTGCCTGACGGCCTCGAGCACCACCTCGCGGTCGGCCTGGAGGCTCTTGGCGGCATACTCGAGCGCCTGGCCGTACTGCCTGACGGCCTCGAGCACGTAATCCCGGTCAGCCCATTTATCCTTTGCCATGCCTACCTACCTTCGCATCAGCTTAGCGCGATGCAGCCGGTCATGGAACTGTGGTAGTCCCGCGTGATCGCACGTTCAAGCAGGTCTTATAAGCCAATTCATACAGGAGGTTAAAAATGCCCGATTTCAGTCGGCGAGGTCTTTCTCCAGCTCGGCCTCTGCAAGTTCCTCACAGCGTGCCTCAAAATAGGGGGTCGTCGCATTGCCGGCAGCCCAAGGCTCGCCTTTGAGCTTGCGCGCTGACGCCAGATAGGTGGTGACCGCGATGACCTTAGCGCGCACGTTACCCGGGCCAGACACGCATATCTCGTACAGCTTGGGATCCGGAATTTTCTTTTTCATAGTGGCGACGATCAGCTTGCCGTCGGAATTAAGGGCGGCGAGAAGTTCCTCC
>JASLYJ010000103.1:0-282 GCA_030739855.1 Alphaproteobacteria bacterium
AGGCGGCGACCAGCGCTCTCATGTTACTTCCGCGCCCGGAAATCAATATTGCGGCTTTCAGCTTCACCATGATTTCTCCATCCCCGACAGGTGGACACGGGCCGCGCCTTCCCGGCAGGGGATCACCTGCCCGATGGTCCAGACTGTCTCGCCGTCTGCGCTCAGAGATTTGCTCACCTCGGCGGCATGATCGGCGGCAACAATAACCACCATGCCAATGCCGCAATTGAAAGTGTGGGCAATTTCCTCCATTGCAATTGGCCCGGTGGCCACAAGCCAGGT
>JASLYJ010000103.1:292-529 GCA_030739855.1 Alphaproteobacteria bacterium
CCCCGAAGGGCCAGGCGCCGGTATTGATATCAACGCCGAGTTCTCCGGGCAGTACGCGTGGAATATTCTCGGTAAAACCACCACCGGTAATATGGGCCAGGGCCTTGACCATGCCTTTATGGATAAGAGGAAGGCAGCTTTTTACGTAGATGCGGGTGGGCACCAGCAAGGCTTCACCAAGTGTCTCTGAAGGCCGGAATGGAGCTGGGTCATCGTAGGAAAGATCGTTCTCTGATA
>JASLYJ010000104.1 GCA_030739855.1 Alphaproteobacteria bacterium
ACCATTATGCCGGCAACGCCGATTCAACTCTATGATCCAAAGGAAGAGGGTGAAGAGGACAACGCGGAAGACGCGGCTTGAAACCCAGACCTCCGTGCCAGGTAACGGTATAAACCGGAAACGGGCCAGGGTACGTCGGCCTCAAAAACAGGCCACGGGGCGCGCCCTGATCCTGCATCCGGTGGTGAAAACGAAAGGCAACGGAAAGTCCGCCTTCGCCTTGTCTGACCTATCCCCGGATGCGCACCTTGAAGAGGCGCGGGGGCTGGCTCTCGCCATTGGTCTCCATATTGTCCGCGCCGAAGTAGTGGCGGTCGCCAAGCCGCGCCCGGCGACCCTGTTCGGGGGTGGCGTTCTGGAGCGTATGGCCGCTTTTGTAGCTGGGGAAGACATTGACATCGCCATCGTCGATGCGGCGTTGACGCCCATTCAACAGCGTAATCTAGAACGTGCCTGGTCGTGCAAGGTGATCGACCGCACCGGGCTGATCCTGGAAATCTTCGGCGAGCGGGCGCACACCCGCGAAGGC
>JASLYJ010000105.1 GCA_030739855.1 Alphaproteobacteria bacterium
GCACCATTTCCCTGATAAATTTTCTAAATGAAACCTGCCACACTCTCAACATTCCACAAAGACCGCCTATTGGCGATTTGTGAGGTGAATGCGAGCGTTGCCGAGGGTAGCTGGGGGCATTAAATCGAACTCTGCAATTTGTTACCCTGAACGTTACCTTTTGGCGTTTTTACTGGTACTGGGTAGTAAAAAACTGCTAAACCATTGAAAAAATGGGGCGAACGAGGGGACTCGAACCCCCAACCCCCGGCACCACAAGCCGGTGCTCTAACCAGTTGAGCTACGTTCGCCACATGACCCAAAATACTTTGTGTTGGATGGCGATTGTGTAACCCTAAGGCCCGCAAGCGTCAAGTACAGGCTGCGGTTTCAGAAAAATTTTTAATTGGATTTTAAGTCCCGAGCTAGAATATGCCTGTTGTTATTATGGAAGAGACCAGACTACTCAGATTATTGAGAACGGTCGGGAAATGTCACCCACCAACTAACTTCAATTCTTCCTCATTTTATGTGATCATCACAAGATG
>JASLYJ010000106.1:0-265 GCA_030739855.1 Alphaproteobacteria bacterium
AATGAGGTCTGTAAGGTGACCGCAACCAACAACGCAAACCAGGTCAAGGAGGGATAATCAACAACACCGTAGCCACTGACCGGAAGGTCAAGGCCCGCAATCACCGGCCCCAGAAGGGGCAATATGATCAAACTGATTTCGATCCAGTCAAGAAAAAAGCCCAGAACGAAAATCACAACCAGAACAAAAATAATCAACCCATAAGGGCCAAACCCTAATCCTGTCAACGCTTCTTCAATCAGCTCATCACCGCCGCATTCACGCA
>JASLYJ010000106.1:275-519 GCA_030739855.1 Alphaproteobacteria bacterium
ATTCATGGTGTTAACCACCACGTCTTTAAGAACTTTCCAACTTAAGTTCTTGTAGAAAGCGGCAATCAGCGTCGCCCCCAGTGCACCAACCCCGGAAGCCTCTGTCACGGTCGCTATACCCATAAAAATCGATCCCAGCACCATCAAGATCAGCGCAGCGGGCGGTAGGATATCGATTAAGGCCTGTATTACGTCTTTCAGATTCGCTTCTGTGTGGTCTGCAGCCAGCGGCGCTTTATCCGGA
>JASLYJ010000107.1 GCA_030739855.1 Alphaproteobacteria bacterium
GTGTTTGCTTGTTCACCGTAATGTCCCCGACTCAATGGCATACCAATTCCACTTGGAAAAGAAGGCCGGGCCGGCCAGATTATAACATAGGTTCATAACGCTCAAAAGGTATCCCAAAGATTCACTCGTTTAACAATAATCAACACTATATAGAAATGCCTTTTTTCTTTCTGTTATACTCTGTTGGGCTTTTGAGGCCCAATCTTTTTGGAAGTGGATTCATTTTGCCAGGATATGGGTTAATAGGCGCTCAGTGGGGGGACGAAGGCAAGGGCAAGGTAGTGGATTACCTCGCCGAACGAGCACAATGGGTTGTCCGCTATGCCGGAGGCAATAATGCGGGACATACCGTCATAAACGAACAAGGATCATTTTCTCTGCATCTAGTACCATCCGGCGTTTTTAGAAACCATGTTTCATGTGTAATCGGAAACGGAGTTGTAGTAGATCCAGACGTATTTCTATCTGAACTAGAATCTCTGACTACTAGGGGAATAGACACAACAAAGATAT
>JASLYJ010000108.1 GCA_030739855.1 Alphaproteobacteria bacterium
CGAGGCCGTGGTGTGGTCGATGAAAACGGCGCCTTGTTGCATCGCCGCCAAGGCGCCGCCGGCGCCCAAGGCAACGTCGCGGAGGTCGTCGTCGTCGCCGACGCAGGCGAAGACGAAATCCGCTTCCGCCACCGCCGCCGCCGGGGTCTCGGCGACGGCGCCGCCGTGTTCCCCGGCCCAGGCTTCCGCCTTCGCCTGGGTGCGGTTGTGGACGGTGACGGCGTGCCCCGCCTTCGCCAGGTGCCCGGCCATGGGATAACCCATGACGCCGAGGCCGATAAACGCCGTCTTCAAGGCCGTCATTGCCGTTTCTCCTTGTCTCCGCTCGGCGTTGCCGCGACGCCAAGGCTTGTTTCGAGCAACCTGCCCGGATCGGCGGCGGCGGCCCTCCCCTCCCCTATTCATGAACGCCGCCGATTGGGATGGCGGGCTCAACGTATAACGGACGCTTTTCCCGGAATTCCCGGATGAACCAAAGAAATGCAGGGGCCTCCGTTCAGACGTTATAATC
>JASLYJ010000109.1 GCA_030739855.1 Alphaproteobacteria bacterium
CGTCTGGAATGGGAAATGGATAAGGACGGGCGCATGGCCATGAAGGAAGTGGAAGACAGCGCCACCCAGCTCAAAGCTGATCTGGTTCTGCTGGCCATGGGATTTCTGCATCCCGTAGCTGAGGGGCTGTTGTCCGATCTTGGCGTAGGGCTGGACGGCCACGGCAATGTAGCCGCCGACACAAAGAGTTATCGCACCTCTATTGACAAGGTTTTCACTGCCGGCGACATGCGGCGCGGGCAATCGCTGGTGGTCTGGGACGTTCCGACCTTCCGCGCTAGAAATTCTCGCCTCGTCGCACTAGAGTATTGCCGACTTTCTCGTTTTAAGCATTCCCCGCAGGGGAACGTATGAATCAGCTTTCCAATCTTCGCCGCCGCGAATCACCACCACATGTTTGCCCTTGGCGCTGATGATTTCCACCTCCGATTGGCTCCGGGCCGTATCGGAATCGGACTCGGAGGGTATTTTTTCGGCTTCTGGCCGTCGGTCATGGCGCG
>JASLYJ010000010.1 GCA_030739855.1 Alphaproteobacteria bacterium
GGTCTATCTTCTTGGCCGGCGTTTTAAGGAAGGGTCTCCCTTGTGGTTGGCGCTTGGCATCATCTATATCGCCGTACCCTGTATAGCGCTTCTATGGATGCGCGATCTGCCGGAAGGCCGCGAGGTTCTGTTCTGGATTTTTGGCGTCGTCTGGGCCACGGATACGGGCGCGTACTGCGCTGGAACCATGATCGGCGGCCCCAAGCTGGTGCCCAGATTAAGCCCGCATAAGACTTGGGCCGGCCTAGCCGGCGGGATTATGGCGGCGGCCCTTGTCAGTGGCCTTCTGGTGGGGCTAACTGGGGCCGGGTTTGCGCTCTGGCCCCTGGTGTATTTTGGGGCTTTTCTGGCGCTGGTGGGGCAAATGGGTGATTTGTTTGAGTCTTCGGTGAAAAGACGCTTCGGCGTCAAGGATACGAGCCGCCTGATTCCCGGCCATGGCGGCGCGCTTGACCGGTTTGACGGCCTGCTTGCGGTGTCTCCAGTGGTGGTTGCTTTCCTGCTTCTGATGGAGGAAAAGATTGCATTATGACGGCTTCTTCCCTGGAAATTTCTCTGCCGCCGCGGCGCATTACCATTCTCGGTTCTACCGGTTCCATCGGTTGTAGCACCGTTGACCTAGTGGGGCGGCAGCCGGAAGTCTTTGCAGTGGATACGCTGACAGCCTTCAGCAACGTATCCCTGCTTGCCAAACAGGCTAGGGAATTGGGGGCAAAATTAGTGGTTATCGGCGATGAAAACCGCTTTAAGGAATTGAAGGACGCCCTCTCGGGAAGCAGTGTGGAAGTTGCTGCCGGGAGGAACGCTCTCATTGAGGCGGCCATGCGGCCTTCCGATTTTGTCATGGCGGCTATTGTCGGGGCCGCTGGGCTGGAGCCCACACTGGCGGCGGTTTGCAGGGGCGCTACGGTGGGTTTAGCCAACAAGGAATGCCTAGTCTGCGCCGGTGATCTGATGAAAGCGGAGATGGAAAAATCTGGGGCCACTCTTTTGCCAGTGGATTCCGAGCATAGTGCCATATATCAGGTGTTTGATTTCGACCGCAGGGAGGCTGTGGAAAGTATCATCCTGACCGCCTCCGGCGGTCCCTTCCGCACCTATACGCAGGCACAGATGGAAAACGTGACCCCGGAACAGGCCGTGGCTCATCCCAACTGGGACATGGGAGCGAAAATCTCCGTGGATTCGGCCACCATGATGAACAAGGGGCTGGAGATTATCGAGGCCTATCACCTGTTCGGGATCGAGAGCGAAAAAATCCAAATTCTGGTTCACCCGCAATCGGTGATTCATTCCTGTGTTACCTATGTGGACGGTTCGGTCCTCTCCCAGATGGGGGTTCCCGATATGCGCACTCCCATCGCCTATTCCTTGGCTTGGCCGCGTCGTATGGCTACTCCGGTGGAACGTCTCGATCTTGCCTCCATTGCGAAACTGACCTTTGAAGCCCCTGATTTTAAAAGGTTTCCTTCACTTTCCATGGCCTACCAAGCCTTGAAAAGCGGGGGCTCGGCACCTACAATTCTCAACGCCGCAAATGAAGTGGCGGTGGCGGCATTTCTGGACGGAAAGATTGGATTTCTCGATATCGTACGTGTGGTGGAGAAGGCGCTCGAACGAATGCCGAGCAAACCAATGGCCACGCTTGCCCATGTGCACGAAATTGACACCATGACTCGTGATATGGCTTCAGATTGGATAGTGGATTTTGCCAGAACCGGCGGAGCTTCCTCCGGCATCGCCGTTTCTAGGTAACCCTTCATTCTGGATATTCATTACATGGAATTATTTTCTTGGATCTGGGATTACGCGATTCCGTTCCTGTTCATCCTGACAGTTCTCGTTTTCGTCCATGAGTTGGGCCACTATTTGGTAGCGCGCTGGAACGGGGTGCGTGTGGAGGTTTTTTCCATAGGTTTCGGCCGCGAGCTTTTTGGTTGGGACGATGCTCTAGGAACGCGCTGGAAGATAAGCCTGATCCCTTTGGGCGGCTATATACGTATGTTCGGCGATGAAGACGCTAGCAGCCGCCCCAGTGCCAACGTGGACACCATATCTCCTGAAGAACAGGCAGTGTCCTTCTATCACAAAAAATTAAGGCAGCGGTCGGCTGTTGTCTTTGCTGGTCCTTTCGCCAATTTTCTCTTTGCCATTGTGGTGCTGTCCTTCATGTTCGCCACCGTCGGCCAGCCCATCAGCTCTACACAGATAACCGACGTGGCTTCCGAAAGTGCGGCGGATACGGCCGGACTCCGCGCCGGCGATAGAATCACCCATATGGCCGGGAGACCCGTTGGGAGGTTCGAGGACGTGCAGATGCTGGTCCGGCAAAGTCCCCTAATCTCCATTGAGATCACGGTTCTGCGCGAGGGCGCGGAGGTTGTTCTTACCGCCACGCCGGACGTGAAGGA
The DNA here is from genome assembly GCA_030739855.1 of Alphaproteobacteria bacterium. GTDB lineage: Bacteria > Pseudomonadota > Alphaproteobacteria > UBA11136 > UBA11136 > UBA11136. The sequence goes on from JASLYJ010000010.1 coordinate 2,412, forward strand.
AGGAACGGATAACTTCGGCAACCTCTATCGCATCGGACTGCTCGGGATTCGCGGCAGTGTGCAGGAATACATGCGCCATAGTCCCTTGGAATCGGTGGCACGAGCAACCATGGAGACCTATTCCAGAATAGGGCTGACCCTTAATGCCCTGGGTGAAATAATCACCGGCACACGTTCCACCGAAGAACTCGGTGGCCCCTTGCGTATCGCCAAGATGTCAGGGGAGATGGCCCAATATGGCTGGACCGCCACCTTCGAGCTTCTCGTGTGGCTGTCCATCAGTCTCGGCCTCATCAATCTGTTTCCCATCCCCCTGCTGGATGGAGGGCATCTCCTGTATTTTGCGGCGGAGGCAATACGTGGGAAGCCTCTTGGCAAACGGACCCAGGAATACGGATTTCGTATCGGCTTAATGATTGTCTTGTCCCTGATGGTATTTGTCACTTGGAACGATCTGGTTAATATGAGATTCTTCAGTTTTCTCAGAGATATCATCGGTTGAGCCTGGGGAGGGGATGGTTTGCTGCGCATATTACAGTCGGTTGTGGCCTGCGTGTGTTTTCTGGGATTGATGCAAGGTGCTTCTCCCGGGACCGTTAGAGCTGCCGATGCGGCGGAAGGTTATGCTACGACGCCCAGCGGATACCGGTTGCCCACGAAGTCGCCTACTGTCGGCTCTCTGGCTGGGGGCTTGGCCAGGGCACCGCAATCTGGTGATTTTTCTGCTCCTGTCGCCACCACACCCAGCGGTTATGCGACGACACCGAGCGGCGCTATGAGGTCATATCCCCCCACAGGTGCTGTTCAGCCCCTTTTCCAGGGAATGGTACCACAGCGATCTCCCCTGCCCACCTTGTCCGACGTTCCCACCCCTTATGGCACGGCTAGGCCAATAAAAGAGAAATTTAAAAGATTTTCTGTCGACACCACCGAAACCGGAAAATCGGAGAGAATTTTCGACATAATTGTTGTTGGAAACAGACGAGTTGAAGCATCTACCATCCTTTCCTACATGGGTATCGAGATTGGCGATTCCATCAATCAGGCGCGCATAAACCAGTCTTTGAAAACCCTATACGCCACTGGTCTGTTTTCTGATGTGAACCTAATCAGGGATGGGGATACTCTAGTGGTTCAAGTGAGTGAGAATCCCATAGTCAACGAGATGGTTTTCGAGGGCAACGATGATATCTCCGACGAAATCCTTGAGAGCGAGGTGCAGACCCAACCTCGCGTAGTGTACACGCGTAGTAAGGTGCAAAACGACACCAAACGTATTCTCGAACTTTATCGCCGTGGCGGCCATTTTGCTGCCAAGGTAGAGCCCAAGGTGATTAAGCTTTCGGAAAACCGGGTCAACCTTGTCTTCGAGATCAGAGAAGGTGGCGTTACGCGGGTGAAACGGATCAATTTCATCGGCAACCGGCGTTTTTCGGATAGCACTCTCGAAGGTGTAATTTTCACCAAGGAAAAACGCTGGTATCGGTTTTTCTCTTCCGCTGACACTTATGATCCCGACCGTCTTACCTACGATCGTGAACTACTCCGCCGTTATTACCTGAAGAACGGCTATGCCGAATTCCGCGTGGTTTCCGCCGTTGCTGAGCTTGCGCCATCCAAGGACAGCTTCATCCTCACATTCACTGTCCGGGAAGGGGATCGCTACCGGGTGGGTAAAGTGGAGGTGGCAAACCTGATTAGCGAGCTGAAGGATAAAGACCTGATTTCAGAAGTGGCTTCCGAATCCGGGGACTGGTATGACGCAGGGGACATTGAAGAGAGCGTCAACAACCTCACCAATTATGCAGGTCGGTTCGGATATGCTTTCGTAGATGTACGGCCCAGGATTAAGCAGGATCGCAAAAAAAGGATCATAAACATTGAGTATCTCGTCAACGAAGGACCCCGCGTCTACGTGGAGCAGATCAATATCTTTGGGAATAACAGGACCCTAGACAAGGTTATCCGCCGCGAATTCGAACTTATTGAGGGCGACGCCTTCAATGCGGCAAAGCTACGGCGTTCGCAACAAAGGGTGCGCAATCTTGGCCTCTTCGAGAAGGTGGAAGTAACCAATTCGCCTGGAAGCGGAGCTGACCGGACGGTGATCGATGTTGAGATAAGCGAAAGGGCTACAGGGGAATTTTCCGTGGGCACTGGTTACTCCACTGCCGATGGCCCCATTGGCCAGAGCAGCATTCGTGAGCGTAATCTTCTTGGCTTGGGGCAGGACCTTAAGCTGGCGTTTACTGTTTCCGGACGGACCCAGCAGATTGACCTCAGCTTCACTGAGCCCTATTTTCTCGATCAGAATCTTGCCGTAGGCTTAGATTTCTTTCGTATCATCAAGGACTTCCAGACCGAGAGTGGTTTTGACGAGAAATCTGTTGGCTTTATGACGCGCGCCGGCTACCAGTTGATTGGTGATATTCGGCAAAATTGGAGTTACACCCTGCGTAAGGATGAGATTCAGGACCTCAGCGTCAATATTTCAAGTTTTATTAGGGATCGCAGACTCTCCACCACCACTTCCGCAATTGGTCAGAATCTCATCTATGATAAACGCAACGACCGTACGGACCCTTCTGACGGCCATATTCTCCAATTAGAGACTAAGTATGCGGGGTTGGGGGGAAACGTGAATTATTTTCGCTTTGTTGGATCTGGGGCAGTTTATCATCCTTTTGGCCCGCGATGGGTGGGGAGCATTGGAGGACGCGTGGGAAAGATTGTCGGGATTGGTGAAGATGTGCATCTTGCTGACCGTTTCTTTGTCGGTGGCAATGATCTCCGCGGCTTTGCTGACTCGGGCATTGGTCCACGTGACACCAGCACTAAAGACGCCTTGGGTGGAAACGAATTTGTTACATTGCAGGCAGAAATGGGTTTCCCCATTGGCCTGCCGAAGGAATTAGGGATTACCGGAACCGTATTCTCTGATATAGGTACTCTGACAGGTATTGATGAGTCTGGTTCTAGCTTGGTTGATAAAGACTCGCTTCGTATGTCTGCGGGCGCGGGTTTTGCATGGCGTTCGCCATTTGGCCCGGTCCGTATTTATCTTGCGAAGGCCCTTATCAAGGAAGACTTTGACGAAACTGAAATTTTTAGGTTCACCTTTGGAACGAGGTTTTAGATCATGATAAAATTTTTCTCGTTAGGCGCGGCTTTTACATTAGCCCTAGCCGCCTCTGGACTTTTAGTTTCTGCGTATGCAGAGGACAAAGGCCCAATTCCCGCGCCTACAATTGCCTTAATCAACGCTCAGAAAATCATGAAGGAGTCTCTTGCTGCACAGTCTCTGCTGGAGCAGGTGGACAAAGTTCACCGCAAGGAGCGGGACAAGATTGCTGCGCTTGAAGATTCTCTACGCGACGAACGGCAGAAGATAGATCGTCAGCGCACCGTGCTCACAACAGAGAAGTACCAGGAAAAGGTCCGGGAATGGGAAAACAAATCCGGTGAGCACATTCGAGAGGCTGAAAAACGTAAACGGGCTCTTGATATTGCTCTGAACCGGTCTCTAGCGCAAATTAAGAATGCCCTGTACGTGATCATACAGGATATATCCGAAAACCGTGGGATCAATCTTGTTTTCAACAAGCTTCAGTTTTTCTTCGGTGACCCAGAGATGGACATTACCGAAGAAGCGCTGGTCCAACTCAATAAGGACTTGAAGACAGTCAAGCTGCCCTCCATTGATGAGACAGCTGGGAAGTGAGGGCAGTAAAAAAATAGGTCATGGCGGATCCGCGTTTCTATTCGGTCTCCAAGCCTCTTAGTCTCGCTGAAATCGCGGAACTTTCACAATCGTCCTTGCAGTCCGGTGCTGATGGTGCCGCTGTCTTCGATGACGTGGCATCCCTCGATCAGGCCGGGCTTTCCCATGTGAGCTTTCTCGACAACCGACTTTATGTAGAGGCGTTTTCCAAGAGCAAAGCCGGGGCCTGTTTTCTGAGGGAAGACAACGCAGATCGTGCGCCGGAAGGCATGGCGCTGCTACTGACGGACGATCCCTATAGGGCCTATGCCCGTGTGGCGTGCGCTTTCTATCCGTTCCCGAAAATAGAGCCCAGCTGTCATCACTCCGCCCATATTGATCCTTCAGCCACCATGGGTGCTGGCTGCAGGATTGAGGCTGGCGCCGTTATCGGGGAAAACGCCGAAATTGCACCTCGGTGTTCCATCGGCGCCAATTCCGTGATTGGCGCGGGCTGTTCTCTGGGGAAAGAAACGTGTATCGGTGATAACGTGTCCATCTTCTATTCCTTGATAGGGGAACGGGTCTTGATCCATGCAGGCGCACGTATCGGCCAGGACGGGTTTGGTTTCGCTATGGGGGAAGATCACTTCAAGGTGCCGCAGCTAGGCCGGGTGCTGATCGGTGACGATGTGGAAATCGGCGCCAATACCACCATTGACCGTGGATCTGGCCCTGATACAGTCATCGGTTCTGGTAGTAAGATCGACAATCTTGTGCAGATCGCGCACAACGTTTGCTTAGGGCGCGGCTGCGTTATCGTCTCCCAGGTCGGTATCTCCGGTAGTTCTAGGCTGGATGATTACGTAGTAATCGGTGGTCAAGGCGGGTTGGCTGGTCACCTTCATCTTGGCAAGGGGGCTAGGGTGGCGGCCCAGGGCGGGGTCATACGCGACGTTGGGCCTGGTGAAACGGTGGGAGGAACCCCAGCTGTTTCGGTCAGGGACTGGCACCGACAGACCATTGCGTTGTCGCGTCTGATCGGCAAAAAAAAGACATAATCGGGGAGTTAATTCCCACGAATACAGCGCAGATAAAAAACTGTGGGAAGGAAAAGATTATGGCGACAAAAAAGAAACTAGACGTCGTTGATACCGAAGGCGTCATGCGCCTTATTCCCCACCGTTTCCCCTTTCTGATGATAGACCGTCTGGTGGATGTGGTCCCCGGGAAAAGCGTTATCGGGATCAAGAATGTGACCATCAACGAACCCTTTTTCCAAGGCCACTTCCCCGGTAAACCAGTGATGCCGGGCGTCCTCATCATCGAGGCCCTCGCGCAGACGGCAGGTGCCTTGGTTATGTATTCGCTGGAGTGTGAGAGCGAGGGCAGACTCGTCTATTTCATGTCTATAGATCATGCCCGTTTCCGCAAGCCCGTCCTACCTGGAGATACTCTTTATCTCCACGCTGTCCAACAGCACAGCCGTAATAATATCTGGAAGTTTTCCGGCGAAGCCAAGGTGAACGGAAGCATCGTGGCAGATGCCGTCTATACGGCCATGATCAAGGATCCTGAATGACCCACATACATGAAACAGCCCTTGTAGACACAAAAGCCCAGCTTGATGATAGCGTGACTGTCGGCCCCTATTGCGTGATCGGGGCAGATGTGACGCTGGGCGCGAATGTAACGCTGATCACCCACGCGGTGGTGGAAGGGCTTACAACAATAGGGGAGAGCACTACCATTTATCCATTTGCCTCTATCGGTCATCGTCCCCAGGATTTGAAATACAAAGGTGAACCCTCCGCCCTGGTGATCGGGTGCAACAATACAATCCGCGAGTATGTGACAATGAACCCCGGTACCGAAGGTGGTGGTATGGTGACAAAGGTAGGAGACAATAGCTTGTTTATGATGGGAAGCCATGTGGCTCATGATTGCCAGTTGGGCGATGGCATCATCATGGCTAATAACGCCACACTTGCGGGTCATGTGGAGGTGGGGGACTATGCTATCCTCGGAGGGTTGAGCGCGGTACACCAGTTTGTGCGCGTCGGCCGCTACGCCATGATCGGTGGTATGTCGGGCGTGGAAGGCGACGTGATTCCCTACGGCTCTATCATGGGCAATCGCGCCATTCTGTCCGGACTGAATATCATCGGCCTGAAACGGCACGGGTTTCCTCGTGATGATATCCATGATCTGCGAACGGCCTATCGTCTGCTGTTTGCCCGGGAAGGCACTCTTTGCGAGCGGGTGGAAGATGTAGCCGAAACCTACAAGGATAGCGAACCGGTGATGGAGATCGTCTCTTTCATTCGTCGTGATTCCTCACGGGCTGTCATCCAACCAGAAATCGAACATGCTGCCTAAACTGGCCATCTTCGCCGGTGGTGGGACCCTTCCTGTTCGTCTTGTTGATGCCTGCCGGTCACAAGGACGCGAATGCACGATCTTGGCTTTCGAGGGACAAACAGACCCGGAAACGGTGCGTGGTGTGCCACATTCTTGGACCCGTTTCGGAACTGTGATTACAGCTCTGCGACAACTCCAGGAGGAAGGGGTAGAAGAGATCGTCATGGCCGGCCCTATGGCGCGGCCTTCTCTTGCCTCGCTGAAACCTGACGGCGCCACGGCTAAGGTGGTTGCACCGATCCTGAAATCGGCTGTTGGTGACGATAGCCTCCTTTCTGCCTTTATAGGGGAGCTGGAAGACATGGGTTTTCGTGTTTCTAGCATTGATTCTATCCTAGCCGGGTTGATGGCGCGGCAGGGACAGTATGGTGCCCATGCTCCGGATGCCCAGGCCCGTTCCGACTTGGAACGTGGCATTGAGGTAGCCCGTGCCATGGGAAAAATGGATATAGGGCAGGCAGTGGTGGTGCAGCAGAGCATGGTGCTGGGTGTCGAGGCTATTGAGGGAACCGATGCCCTCATAAGGCGATGCGGCGAATCGAAGAGAGATGGCCCCGGCGGAGTCCTGGTGAAAATCAAAAAACCGAATCAGGACCGGCGGGCGGATTTGCCCACAGTTGGGGCGGAAACGGTCATGGCCGCTATCTCCGCGTGTTTGCGGGGGATTGCCGTCGAGGCCGGTGGCACTCTGGTCATGGACGAGGCGGAGATGATTCGGAAAGCCGATGACGCTGGACTTTTCCTGATTGGGATATCGCTATCGGATTAACCCCGCACATTACTGGCCCCTTTCCCGTTGTGAGCCATGAGGTGGCGAAAGAGGATAGCGCCCCCTTAATTTTTATCATCGCCGGGGAGCCGTCCGGCGATGTGCTGGGGGGACGGCTGATGGAAGCTCTAAAGATATACGCCGGAGGATCCGTACGTTTCTGCGGTATTGGCGGTGAGACTATGTCCACTCAGGGGATGCACAGCCTCTTTCCTATGGAGGAGCTGACGCTTATGGGGGTGATAGAGATCGTACCCCATCTGCCAAGGCTGCTTCGACGCGTATTGCAGACCACATCCGTAATCCTAACTCTGCGACCCGACGTGGTGGTAACCATTGATGCGCCGGGCTTTTGCTTTCGTGTGGCCTGCCGCCTCAAACGATGTGTCGAAATGAAGAATATCCCCGTTCTACATTACGTAGCTCCTTCAGTCTGGGCCTGGGCGCCGGGCCGTGCGCGCAAGGTGGCACGGTTCCTGGACCATCTTCTGACTCTTTTGCCTTTCGAACCCCCTTATTTTGAGATTGAGGGCCTTACCAGCACATGCGTGGGACATCCGGTGACGGAAAGCGGTGCTGATAAAGGTGATGGCCCGGCATTCCGGGCGCGGCACGGCATTGCTCTTGATGCCTTAGTCCTTTGTGTCCTTCCGGGCAGCCGAGCCACTGAAGTTGCTCGGTTATTACCGGTTTTCTTGGATACTGTGAAGCGCCTCGCTGCCCGTTTTGGGAAATTACATGTGGTTGTTCCCGCAGTGCCTGCTTTAGCTGGCCGCATCGAGTCCGCTACGGATGACCAGCTGCCACCGGTCACGCTTTTGTGCAACGAAAAGGAAAAGTTCCATGCTTTTGCAGCATCCGACGCGGCCCTTGCGGCCTCCGGGACGGTGTCTCTGGAACTGGCTATGGCCGGAGTGCCCATGGTCGTTGCCTATCGCATGAATTTGCTGACAACTTGGCTGGCAAAACGCCTAATTCTGGTGAAATACGTCAGTCTCGTTAATCTACTGCTTGACCGTAGTGCTATTCCGGAATTTCTGTCGGGAAACTGTCGCCCGGAATTCTTAGCCCAAGCCTTGGAAACACTTCTTACGGACGCTGTTGCGTGTGAGGAACAGCGAGCTTCTTTTGCCGAGGCTTTGGCTATGATCGGGCAGGGAGGGGAGCCCCCTAGCTTCAAGGCAGCCCACCTTGTTTTTGGCTATGTGAAAAACGCTTATTGAGCTTGCTGGTAATGGATCAGATTGTATGGGGTGCCCAAACTTACCCATAACTGGGGCCAGAAGGAATCCTACGAGCTGAGAATGGGATGCGATCATACAGCCATAGGTGTTGCAGATATTCACCTATGATGTGCGCTCCTTTCGGGCTCAAAACTGTTTGGGAACGATCCCCGGGAACACATTGCGGCGACGGCGTTTACTGCGTTGTTCAATGGGCAGGTAGATGCGCTGGTTGTAGCCGGAATAAAGCTGGCGCGGGCGACCGATCTTCATGGCCTTATCCTCCGTCATTTCCTTCCACTGCGCGATCCAGCCTACATTACGTGCTATGGCGAACAAAACGGTAAACATAGAAGTGGGAATACCCAACGCGCGGAGGATAATGCCAGAATAGAAGTCCACATTGGGAAACAACTTTTTCCTGATAAAATAATTGTCTTCTAGGGCGATCTGTTCCAGTTCCATAGCCAAATCGAGCAGCGGTTTATTATCATAGCCCAGTTCTTCTAGGACCTCGTGGCAGCTCTCGCGAAGGACTGCGGCGCGGGGGTCGTGATTCTTGTAGACTCGGTGGCCGAACCCCATAAGGCGGAAGGGGTCATCTTTGTCTTTGGCGCGTCTGATGAATTCAGGGATGTTGTCCTTGTGGCCGATCTCGCGCAGCATGTTAAGAACCGCTTCATTGGCACCGCCATGGGCCCGCCCCCACAGCGAGGCGATACCTGCGGAAATACAGGCAAAAGGGTTGGCTCCGGACGATCCCGCCAGGCGTACAGTGGAGGTTGAGGCGTTCTGTTCATGGTCGGCATGAAGGATAAGAATACGGTCGATGGCCCTGGCTTGGATCGGGCTAACCAAGTAGTTTTCGCAGGGCGTTGCGAACATCATATGGAGAAGGTTTTCCGGATAATTAAGGTCGTTTCGGGGATAGATAAAGGGCTGGCCAATTGAATATTTGTAGGCCATTGCGCCAATGGTGGGTATTTTGGCGAGTAGCCTGCTGACGGCGATCCAGCGTCCCTCTGGACTGGTAAAATCGTGGATATCATCGTGATAGAAGGCCGATAGTGCGCCCACCATACCTACCATAATCGCCATGGGATGGGCGTCACGACGAAATCCCTGAAAGAACTTCATGATCTGTTCATGCACCATGGTGTGGTCAGAAAGGGCTTGCATGAACTTGCGTTTCTGTTCGCTCGTTGGCAATTCACCGTTAATCAGCAGATAGCAGACCTCCAGATAATCGCTGTGTTCGGCTAGGGCTTCGATACGATAGCCGCGGTGCATAAGAATCCCGGCCTCGCCGTCGATGTAGGTGATGGCTGACTTACAGCTTCCCGTGGAGGTAAAGCCTGGATCATAGGTAAAAAGCCCGGTCTTGGAATACAAGGTCCTGATATCCATCACGCCAGGGCCTTCCGTTCCCTCCAGGATCGGCAGAACTAGGGATTGTCCCGTGCGGTTATCGGTAAGCGTAACCGTGCTGCGCGAACCCTTTTGCCCCCTGGCAAAGGCTTTGAGGGCTTTTGTTCGTGGATTCATGGGGCGTTGGCTCCTTTGATGGAGATGAGATCACCGGTAATTGCTATGGATAGCGACCGGTAGCCAGCTGTACACACTGGATCCCTGTCATTTGACACAATCGAAGAAAATCTCGCCTTCAGCCTATTATAGCAGAATTTCCCATAACGGAAAAAATGGAGGCGCGTTCCCCTTATTTTGTCACGTCTGAAAGGCGACCCAGGCTTTCTTCACGGCCTAGAACGTCCATAACTTCGAAGATCGGCGGTGACGTCTTGGACCCAGTCAATGCTGCTCGCAAGGGTTGGGCTACCTGTCCTAGCTTGATTCCGGTCTCCTCGGCATAAGCTCGCACCAGCCCTTCCAGCACCCTGGCCTCCCAGTTCTTCGCAGCACTGAGGAGAGGCAGGATGTCGGCCACTTTTTGGCGTCCCTTGCTATCAAGGACAATAAGGGCTTTCTTGTCTAGAGGAACGGGACGGTTTATAACATAAAATCTTGCGTTTTCAATAAGATTGTTGGTTTTTTTTGCTCTTTCCTTTAACCCTTCCATTCCTCTTTCAAGGCGTGATTTTCCCGCCTCGTTTAGCCTGTGGCCAAGGGTTTTTTCAAGGTGTGGGAGAATGAGTTCCACGAGACGGGAGTCCGCGGCTTGGCGCATGTAATGACCGTTGAGGTTGTCGAGCTTGGCGAAGTCAAAGCGCGCAGGGGAGCGGATAACAGCATTGAGGTCGAACCATTGGATGGCTTGTTCGGTGGAGATGATCTCATCGTCGCCATGTCCCCAGCCCAGCCGTAAAAGGTAATTGCGTAGGGCCTCTGGCAGATAGCCCATTTCGCGATAGGCCTCTACCCCCAGCGCCCCGTGGCGTTTTGATAATTTGGCGTTGTCGGACCCGTGGATCAGGGGAATATGCCCGAATGCCGGAGGTTTCCAACTCAAGGCAAGATAGAGTTGAGTCTGGCGGTAGGCGTTGGTCAGATGGTCATCGCCACGTATCACGTGGGTCACACCCATGTCGTTATCATCCACAACTACGCTTAGCATGTAGGTGGGTGTGCCGTCGGCCCGCAGGATCACCATGTCATCGAGATGTTTATTAGCGTTAGTGACAGTGCCCTGGACTAGGTCCTCGATAACGGTGTTGCCATCTTGGGGAGCCCTGAACCTGATTACGGGAGGGACGCCGGGCGGAGCTTCGGCAGGATCGCGGTCGCGCCAGTACCCATTGTAGCGCACGGGTTTGCCGTTGGTGCGGGCCTCTTCCCGCATGGCGGCCAGTTCCTCGGGGCTGCAGTAACAATGATAGGCCTTGCCGGCATCGAGAAGCCTCTGCGCTATTTTCGCATGGCGGACGGTATTGGCGGATTGGTAGACCACTTTGCCATCAGGGGAGAGCCCCAGCCAGTCAAGCCCATCGACTATGGCGTCAATCGCTTCTTTAGTGGACCGTTTGCGGTCGGTGTCCTCAATTCGTAGGAGATAGGTTCCTCCGTGATGACGGGCGTAGAGCCAATTAAAGAGCGCTGTGCGAGCGCCTCCGATATGAAGGAATCCAGTGGGGGAAGGAGCAAAACGGGTCACGACCGTCATGGCAGATAAACTGTTTCCGTGTGTTAGCGTTTGGGCGCTAATATTTGCGCATCAACCCCACGAGGCGGCCCTGGATTTTGACCCGGTCGGGTCCAAAAATGTGGGTTTCAAAAGCCGTATTAGCTGGCTCTAAGGCCACGGATTCTCCCTTACGTCGGACTCGTTTTAGAGTCACCTCCTCGTCATCGACAAGGGCTACTACGATGGTGCCGTTTTCAGCGGTATCGCATCGCTGTATGAGAGCGGTATCACCGTTAAAGATTCCTACGTTGATCATGGAATCACCTTCCACCTCAAGGGCGTAGTGTTCTCCGTGCCCGAGCAGACTGGCTGGCACTGACACGTGGTCCGATTCACCGCGCAGGGCCTCGATGGGGGCGCCCGCGGCAATGGTACCGTAAAGGGGAAGTTCCACGGCCTCTGCCTCGTTGGCGGGGGTCACGCCGGAGAGGGATTTGAAGTCACCGTGGATTACCTTAGCATCGAAGCCGATATCATTGCTGCTTATACCCCCGGCGGCGGGTGTGGAAACAGCGGTTTCCTCGGGCATTTTCAGAACTTCTAGGGCGCGAGCACGATGAGGCATTCGGTGGATAAACCCCCGTTCCTCAAGCCCAGTTATGAGGCGGTGAATACCAGATTTTGATCTTAACCCGAGGGCATCCTTCATTTCGTCGTAGGATGGTGAGATGCCAGTCTGTGCCAGGCGTTCGTTGATAAGCATCAACAGTTCATGTTGTTTCTTCGTGAGCATGGAAAGGAGCCCCTCTGAAATCCCATAAGACCCGTGAATCACACTGTGACCACCAACAAGAACAAAAGCAAAACCTTCAATGATGTTCTAGTTTGGTTCATGTTGCCCGTCAAGGGCTTTTTGCCCGGGGAAAGGGGGGTTACCCGGCATGGCGACCGGCTAAGGGGATCACAGTGACACACTCACCGACCTTGGCCGCTTGGGCATTGGGAGGCCGGATCAATAAGCCGTTGGCCTGAGAGAGAATGGAGATCATAGCGCTGTCCTGTTTGGGAAGGGGTGTTGCTGTCATGTTTCCCTCCCTGTCTGTGGAAAGGTGCGCCCGCAAATAACACTGACGTTCGTCATTAGCATCTAAATTACAAGTCAGCCGCGCAGATATTTCCTCGGTTCTCCCGTCACAGACCCCTAGCATGGCGTCTATGGCAGGTCGCAGGTAAACCGTGGCACAGACCAACGTGGCAACCGGATTGCCAGGAAAACCGAGAAAGGGAACACCGGAAAAATGGCCGAACAGGAGTGGTTTTCCAGGTCGCATGGCTACGCCCCAGAAATTCACCTTCAAGCCGTGCCTACCCAGAGCATCACGCACAATATCGTGATCTCCCACGGAAACACCACCGCTGGTGACGAGAAGATCACTGTCTTTCGCGCCTGTGGCCAGCGCAGCCAGTGCCTTTTCGTCGTCGGGTGCTATCCCCAAGTCCATAGGGTTACCGCCGCAGGAATCCACGAAGGCCGCTAGGCCAGGGCCGTTGGAGCCAGGAATCCGGTTGGGTCCTGGCGTTTTGCCAGGCAGGATCAGCTCATTCCCGGTGGACAGTATGGCGATGCTGGGTTTGCGGCGCACCGTCAGATGAGATAGGTTCATGGCCGCGGCGAAGGCAATATCCCGGGGGGCGAGCCGTCGCCCGGCCTTCAGCCCCACCTCATCGGTTTTGAAATCCATCCCTTGACGACGGATATAGGTACCGTCTCGGGCTCCCTTCACCACCATCACCGTCTCGCCGTTCCGTTCCGTATTTTCCTGAATGATGATGGTGTCGGCCCCCTGGGGCACTGTGCCGCCAGTGAAGATGCGTACCGCTTGGCCAGACATGACCTCATCCTTGTAAGCTCCCCCCGCCGGGGCTTCACCCATTACTGAAAGCGAAACCGGGACTTGCGCCACGTCTTTAGCACGCACGGCGTAGCCGTCCATGGCTGAAACGTCGGTTGGGGGGTGGCTGACGGCGGCATACGCATCCTCGGCCAAGACCCGCCCCAAGGCTTTCTCTAGGCTCACTTCTTCACCGGGAAGTGGCGAAAAGGCCTCGGTGGTTCGCGCTAGAGCTTCTTCAACTGATATCATTATTTAGACTCATAACTACCTGATTTTCCACCTGATTTATTAGTTAGCCTTATGTCCGTCATTCGCATGGAACGATCTAAGGCCTTACACATGTCATAGATCGTTAAGGCGGCTACGGAGACGGCGGTTAGTGCTTCCATCTCGACCCCGGTGCGTCCCTTAATGCGGCAGGTGGCAATTATATCCAAAGCATTGCGTTCCCTGTCGCAGGTCATATCCACGGTGACAACGTTGAGGGCTAGCGGGTGGCACAGGGGTATCAGTTCCGACGTACGTTTGGCAGCCATGATTCCCGCAGTGCGCGCGATTCCCAGTACATCACCCTTACCTACAGAACCCTCCTCGATCTTGACTAGGGTTTCTGGTTCCATGATCACTGAGCCTTTGGCTGTGGCCATGCGCTCGGTGACATCCTTGCCCGACACGTCCACCATGGTCGCTTTGCCGTGTTTATCGAAATGGGTGAAGTCGCCCATGACTTTGGTCTCCCTTCACTACTTCAGTATTCATATTGCTATAAGTGTGGGGGGCTGAGAATTTTTTTCGTAGCCATCTCCACATCCTCCTCGCACATAAGGGATTCTCCTACCAGAAAGGCATGTGCTTCGGCTTGCGCCATACGGTCGAGGTCGGCACGAGTGTAAAGCCCGCTCTCGCTAACTATTAAGTATTCCAGCCCTCTGTTTTCCCAGGCATCATATTTCTCCCTCATGCGTGCAGCCAGCCTCTCGGTGGTGGCAAGGTCGGTCTCGAAGGTCTTGAGGTTGCGGTTGTTGACGCCGATCAGCCAGCCAGGTGGGAAGCGTAGGGCAAGGGCGCGGTCCATTTCCGCCTCGTCGTGGACCTCCACTAGCACGTCCATACCCAGGTTCCTGGCCACCTCTTCAAGTTCCAAGGCCTGTCCGTCATCTATTATGGCCATGATCAGCAGGATGCAATCGGCGCCTAGGGCCCGCGATTCCACGATCTGGTAGGGATCGAGCATGAAGTCCTTGCGCAGGACGGGCAGTGATACCGCCGCCCGTGCGGTCGTCAGATGGTCATCCTTGCCCTGGAAATAAGGCTCGTCTGTGATTACCGAGAGACAGGCTGCACCACCTCTCTCATAGGCGCGAGAAATTTTTGCAGGATCGAATTTTTTGCGGATCAAGCCTTTGCTTGGCGAGGCTTTTTTGACTTCGGCGATAAGGGCAGGACGGCAACTTTCACGGACCACTTGGAGCCTTGAAAAAAAGCCACGTGGCGCCGGCGCGGCTCGCGCTGCTTGCGATAATTCATTTATTCCCCGCGCCTTTTTACTGGCGGCTATGTGGTTTCGTTTATCGGTGCAGATTTGGGTCAGAACGTCGCTCATAGCCCCTATTCTCCGTTGGTGATGGCCACAAGCTTCTCCAACGTTTGTCGTGCCGCACCCTCGTCAATGGCCTGTGTCGCCAACTTCACACCTCCGGTTAGGTCTTCGGCACGGCCGGCGATGACCAGCGCCGCGGCGCTGTTGAGAAGGACGATGTCGCGTAGAGGGCCTTTTTTACCGTTTAGAAGGGCGTTCATCATGGCGGCGTTTCCATCTGGATCGCTACCCAGCAGGGCTTCAGGCGAGGTGCGGGAGAGCCCGGCATCCTCTGGCGTCACCTCGAAACAGGAAATGCTTCCCTCCTTCAGCTCGGCCACGTGAGTGGGGCCGGTGGTAGTGATTTCATCCATGCCGTCGGAACCATGCACCACCCATGCTCGCTTTAAACCCAGCCGCTCCAGCACGTTGGCCAGGGGCTCGACCCAGGATTTATCGAAAACCCCCACCAGTTGCTTCTTGGTGCCTGCCGGGTTGGCTAGTGGCCCAACTAGGTTGAAGATAGTGCGGGTACCGATTTCCTGCCGCGCCTTGGCCACGTGGCGCATGGCGCCGTGATGGCGCGGAGCCATGAGAAAACAGATATTGGCTTGCTTTAAGGCCAGTTGCAGCACCTTCGGTTCGGCCTCGATATTGACGCCCAGCGCTACCAGCACGTCGGCTGATCCCGATTTGGAAGTCAGCGCTCGGTTGCCGTGCTTGGCCACCGGCACGCCACAACTAGCTGTTACCAGAGCGCTGGCGGTGGAGATATTGAAACTACCCTTTGCGTCACCTCCTGTACCACAGGTATCAATAGCGTCATCAGGGGCATCTATACTGACGGCGTGGGCACGCAGTATACGGGCGGCACCCGTGATTTCCTCCACGCTTTCTCCACGTAGGCGAAGTCCCATGAGGAAGGCGCCGATTTGGGCGTCGCTGGCTTTGCCCCCCATGATAACAGCGAAGGCCGTTTCGGCTTCTTCCTGGGAAAGGGTTTCGCCTTTAGCTACCAGCGCGAGATAGGGCTTGAGGTCAGACATGGGCCTCCCCCTTACTCCCGCGGCGGCTTTAATGTAGTGGGTGTGATGGGTTTTCCTGTGGCCAGTTCAAGGAAATTACCAAGCAGTTTGTGGCCGTGCTCGGTGGCGATACTTTCGGGGTGAAACTGCACCCCGTGGGAGGGCATCTCTTTGTGGGCTAGCCCCATTATTAGGCCGTCATCGGATTCTGCAGTGACCTCCAAACAACTGGGCAGACTCTCCCGTTCCACGATCAAGGAATGATAGCGGGTGGCGGTAAAAGTATTGGGAAGATCCTTGAGCACGCTTTTTCCTCCGTGGGAGATTTTACTCACCTTACCGTGCATGGGAGCCGGTGCTCGCACCACCTTGCCGCCGAAGGCTTGGCCGATGGCCTGATGGCCTAGGCAGACACCGAGCATGGGTGTAACTCCGCTAGTAGCATTCTTGCAGATTAGGTCGAGACAGATGCCAGAGTGGTCTGGATCGCAAGGACCAGGGGAAATGATGATCCCCTGTGCGCCCAGGGCCAGGGCTTCGTTGGCGCTCAAGGCATCATTGCGTTTCACCACCACCTCGGCGCCCATCTCGCCCAAGTAATGGACGAGGTTGTAGGTGAAACTGTCGTAATTATCGATTAACAGAAACATTTCAATATGTTAAGGAAATTTCAGGATATTGGTTTGCCTCCAGGGTGTTATATCAGGTCGTGGGAGCGAAAGAAAAGCGCCCAACCTCTCACCTCCTCGCTTGACTCGATCTGTACGAGGTAATCCAAATAGCTCCATGATTTCAGGCGCGCGCGCGATTCTTGCTAAATTCAACCTAGGCTGGGTGCGACATTACCGGGTGCCTCTGATTTTAGGAATGGCCACCCTTTTCTGTGGGATAGGCCTTGGGATGATTCTGGAACTTCTAGGCTACACTTCTGAGGGTGACTGGGCGCGGCTTTCCCCCACTACCGTTGTTCCGATTGCACAAGATAAACCCCTCCGTCTGCCCACTATTGCACCGGCCTTCACCCAGGAACAAAACCTCAAAAATACGGCGGCCCAAGAGTTCACCATGGAGGAACCAGGCGGTGACCCACCTGTTGAGATTACGGAATTCGGCGAAGCAATTTACGTGGAGTCCGTGCCACTCCCGCCTTCCGCCAATACAGCAAAGACGGAAGAGGAACACCAGGTAGCCATGGCGCCTCCTCCTATCGATGCCGTGGATAGGGAAGTGAGCAAGCCTGCCTGGCAGCGCCATGCAGCGGCGGTAACGGGTAGGAGGGGGAATAGCCATCCCCTGATTGCTATTGTCGTGGACGATCTGGGAATGAACCGGCACAGGACCGCCCTGGCCACGGCACTGGCGCCGCCCTTAACCTTGGCCTTTCTTCCTTACGCGAGTGACCTGAAGCGGCAGACGGCTGCTGCGCGTGGGGCCGGGCACGAACTTCTCGTACATGTGCCTATGGAGCCTATCAAAGGGGCTTTAAATCCTGGGCCCCAGGCCCTGGTGACAGGTATGGCTAGCGAGGAAGTTATCCGCTTGCTGGACTGGAACCTTACCCGTTTTGAGGGGTTTGTGGGACTCAACAACCATATGGGCAGTAAGTTCACCGCCCACCGCGAGGGCATGGAGGTACTAATGAAAGAATTGCATAAGCGGGGGCTTCTATACCTAGATTCTCGGACCACAAGCGCCACTATGGGGTTGGAACTGGCGCGGGAACTAGGTGTTCCTCATGCCGTTCGCAATGTGTTTCTGGACAATGTAATTTCTATGAAATCCGTCCGTAGCCGCCTTACAGACCTTGAAGACGTGGCACGCCGTCAGGGCTTTGCTGTGGGCATCTGTCACCCTCATCTGGTGACCCTAGAAGTCCTGGAGGAATGGATGGAAACTCTGGAACAGCGGGGATTCAAGTTGGTTCCTTTAACTACCATTGTCCGCCATCGTTTGGGAACGGCTGTTTCCGGAAATTAATAGGCAGTGGAAGGAAGTTTTTTCGGGACGGTTTTTACCCCTTGTGGGGAGTGAGGTGCACGGCCTCTTCGGCGGCACGGATCAGGGCGCGAGCCTTACTACAGGTTTCCTGATATTCAGCCTCAGGGTCACTGTCGGCCACCACCCCGCCACCTGCTTGCACATGCATGATGCCGTCCTTCACCACCGCTGTGCGCAGGGCGATACAGGTGTCCATATCGCCGTCACAGGAAAAATACCCCACCGTGCCGCCATAAATCCCACGTCGGGCCTGCTCTAGTTCGTCAATGATTTCCATGGCCCGCACCTTGGGTGCGCCGGTGACGGTGCCGGCAGGAAAGCCAGCGATTAGGGCGTCTATCACGTCATATGCAGGGTCGATCTCACCCTCCACATTGGAAACAATATGCATCACATGAGAATAGTATTCGATCACCATCTGTTCGGTGACGTGGACGGTGCCCGTTTTAGTTACCCGCCCTACGTCGTTGCGCCCTAAGTCCAGCAGCATCAGATGTTCCGCCAATTCTTTGGGGTCGCCCAGAAGGTCCTCGGCAAGGGTTTTATCCTCGACTGCGTTCTTGCCGCGGGGGCGGGTGCCGGCGATAGGGCGGATGGTGACCACGTCCTTACGTAGTCGTACTAGAATTTCCGGGCTCGAACCAACCACGGAAAACCCCTCGAACTGGAAGAAAAAGAGAAAAGGCGACGGGTTGAGCCGGCGTAGCGCGCGATAGAGCAGAAACGAAGATAGCTCAAATGGCACTGAGAAACGCTGCGAGGGTACCACCTGTAAGATGTCACCAGCGCGGATGTATTCCTTCGCTTTTTCCACGATGGCGTGGTACTCCTCGCGAGTGGTGTTAGATTCAGGTTGTAGAGGAGTACCTCTATCGGTGGCGTCGAGATGCCGGATTTCATGGTCTGTTGGTAGTTCTCTCTCCAGCCTGACAACAATTTCTTGTAAGCGCTGCTGGGCTCTGTTGTAGGCATTCTCAGCGTTTTCAGTACCCGGCCACACGGGCGTGATGACAAAGATGCTGTCTTCGATAGTGTCGAAGACGGCCATCACCGTGGGACGCAGATACATGGCATCAGGAACGTCCAGTTGATCTGAATTGCTATTGGGCAGGGATTCCATCTGGCGCACCATGTCATATCCCATATAACCGAATAGACCCGCCGCCATGGGGGGAAGGCCGTCTGGAATGTGAATCCGACATTCGATGATGAGGGAACGTAAGGATTCTATTCCCGTTTCCGTACAGAAATCGAAGGTATTGGGCGCGTTCAGAGCATTACGGTTGATCTCAGCCTTGTTGCCCACACAGCGCCAGACAAGGTCCGGATTGAGACCGATGGCGGAATAGCGTCCACGGTGGGAGCCACCTTGAACCGATTCAAGAAGAAAGCTGTTGGTGGTGTCGGTGGCCAGTTTTATCATAGTCGAGACAGGGGTCTCCAGATCGGCGGCAAGCAGGGTCCAGACCAGCTGCGGCCGTTTTGCCACGTAGGCTTCCTCGAAGGTCTGAAAATCCGGAGAAAGGTTCATCGAGTCCGGCCTTAGCCTTTGGCATGGCTTGAGCAAACCCTAGAGAATGTCATCTAGCGTCCGTTCGTTGACGGATATTTTGTAGCGTTCTCGCAACTCAGCTGCGAACTGGCTTACGAGATCGCTGCCCAGCGAATCGGTGAACGATTTCTCCATTTCCTGTTGTTCTTCGCTGATGGCAGCAGTATCGCCAGCCTCGATACCGGCAACCCTAGCAATGACGAACCCCCCTTCGGTTTCCGCCATGCCGATATGACCAATGTCAAAGGCAAAGATTTCCTTATTCAGTTCGGGCGGAATGGTCTCGGTGCCGTCACGGGTAAAGGGCTCGGAGACTTCCAGTTCTAGACCCAAACCCTCGGCCAGTGTAGCGATGTCGTCACCAGCCTTGACTTTGTCGATGATAAAAATGGCCTGTGCCTTCGCGCTCTGTTTCTGCTGTTCCTTACGCCAGACCGTTGCCACTTTATCACGGATCTTGTCCAAGGGGATCAGGCCGGGTGGCGTGATCTTGTCTACGCGTAGAACGTAAAAGCCGCCATCTTCGGTTTCCACAAGATCGGCTTGTTCGCCTTTGCCTGTCTTGAAGATGTTTTTGGTGAATTGTTCTCCTGGCAGATTGGGGATGTCTTGGCCATTTGCATCCTTTCCCTGGGCGTCGATTGCTTCCAAACGCGTCATATCCAGATTAAGGTTTCCAGCCACCTCCTCCAGCATGGCACCACCCGCAAACGAGTCTTCCACCTGCTTGATGACTTCATAGAGGGCGTCCAAGGCTTCCTCGGTGGCGAGTTCCTCCCTGATTTCTTCCTTGACCTCTTCGAAGGAACGGACACTTTCTTCTTCAACGCCGGTGACGTGGATGATATGCCAACCAAAGGGGGATTTAAGGGGGGCACTGACGGCGCCGTTCTTCAAGGCGAAGACGTCCTCGACAATCTCATCAGGCAGGTCTTCACGCCGATTCCAACCAAGAGAGAGCACCTGTTCACTTTTCCCCGTTATTTCCTCTGCCATGTTGAGGAATGAACGGCCTTTGTTTTCTTCCTTCCCCAAAGTGTCGATAGCGCGCTTGATGTCGTCCTCTTTCTCCAGATGGACCTGTTCGAGTTGTCGCCTGGGGGGAGTAGAATAGCTGTCTATCCGTTCTTCATAGGTTTGCTGTAGGATTGCGTCAGCAATGGAAATCTCATCGGCCAAATCTTTCACGGTAAGATTTATCATGGTTACAAAGCGATATTCAGGGGACTGAAATATGTCTGGGTTTTGCTCGTAATAGGCTTTGATTTGCGTCTCGTCTGGGGAATCGAACCCCGGGACGTCCTCAGACTTGAGCATAATCCGGTCAACAGTTCTCTTTTCCCAGCGGTAAATTGTCAGGGGTTTAAGCATAGTTTTTGGGGGCGTAACGCCGACTTGAATAGAATCTATAAGCTGTATACGGGAAAGCTCTCGGCGTAGAGCGGTGACATAGGTTTCCTCATTGTAGCCAGTTTCAATCAGGGCCCGCCGGAATTTGAACTCGCTAAATCTGTTATCTTCGTCCTTGAACTCCTCGGCGTTGAGGATCCTGTCTCGTACGAGTTCATTGCTGACCGCCAGCCCCAAGTCATCGGCGGCGGCATCAAATAGAGACCGCTCGATTAAATTATTCAGCGTGCCGTCTACCAGTCCCATGGTGCGTAATTGCTCGTCCGCAAGTTCCATGCCGACAGCCTTGTTGAGGGCTTGGATTTGACGGTTGAGAAGGGTGATAAATTCTTTTGAGCGGACTTCAATGTCACCAACGTTAGCGATGACTACGTCCTTCCCCGGGCCACGGAAAATATCACCGATTCCCCAAACAGCGAAACTGAGGACGAGAATTCCGAAAAAAATTTTGACAACCCAGGAGCTGACTTTAGAGCGAAGGGTAGCGAGCATAGGCGGACACTTACTGAATATCGTGGTGGAAATTCTATTCTCTTTGCAGAATAGCCCCAAAAAGGTCAAGGTTTTGGTGGGTAATGTGAAAAACGGGCGGCATCATAGAAGTGACGGTCCACCCTCCGCAATAGGGGATTTATCAAGAATCCGGTGTCTCGATGAAAGGGGAAGGAACCAGTGGTGGTGGTAACGACCCCACCTCCGTGGTAAGGAGGCTTGTGTTGCATGGTCACACTATGAAAACAGCAGGAAAGAAATAGGGGGAATGGGAGAGAGACGGCCCCTAATTGCCGGGAACTGGAAGATGCACGGGCTTCGCCAGGAGGGGCTGGCGCTGGCAGCCGCGGTGGCAGGAAAGGCTGATGCCTACCAATCAGCGCGTGGCCCCCTGCATCTCGATCTTCTTGTATGTCCTCCCGCCACGCTCCTGCGCGAAGTCTCCAAGACCCTAGCGGGAAGCATCGTCTCCATGGGCGGGCAGGACTGCCATGCTTTGGAAAATGGGGCTCATACCGGTGATGTGAGCGCCTCCATGCTCAAAGATGCGGGCTGTTCCCATGTGATCGTCGGCCATTCCGAACGCCGCACTGACCACCGAGAAACAGACGACAAGGTGAAGGCTAAGGCGGCAGCGGCCCATGCTTGCGACCTGACTGCCATCATCTGTGTTGGTGAAACCAGGGAAGAACGTGACCGCGGTGAGGCTATGGCCATTGTCGGTTCCCAACTAGTGGGGTCTCTACCTGATGGAGCAACCGCGGAGAATACGGTGATCGCCTACGAGCCGGTCTGGGCTATTGGCACCGGCCTTGTGGCCACAGTGGAGGATGTGGCCGAGGCCCACGCCGAGGTCCGCGTCGGTCTGACTAAGATATCCTCCGATTCCGATGCCATGCGTATTCTCTACGGCGGTTCGGTGAAGCCGGGCAATGCGGCAGGCCTGATGGAGCTGGAGGATGTGGACGGGGGCCTTGTGGGCGGAGCCAGTCTTGAGGTGGATGATTTCTGGGCTATCGCTGAGACCTGCCTCTAGGTTTTTTTCAAGGCCGTCGGCGCACGATTCTTTCCACGGAAAAGTACCTAGCCTTAAAGGACGTTAGCTATTAAAAAGCTCCCAGTAAAATGAATAGCTAGAACTTAAAGGCTCATCCTCATGACTACAGTTCTTCTTATGATGCACCTTCTGCTGGCACTTGCTTTGGTGGGGGTTGTCCTCATCCAGCGCAGCGAAGGTGGAGGTCTCGGCATCGGAGGTGGGATGGGTGGATTGATGTCAGGGCGCGGTACGGCCGACTTCCTGACCCGGACCACTGCTATTCTTGCCGCCTGTTTTATGGCATCGAGCATGCTTCTGGCTTATGTGAGCACCCGTGACGAGGCGCCAGTCTCGGTCCTTGAAGAGCTTGAAAAGCCCGCAGATGACGAAGACTTCACGGACCTTCAAACAGAATTACCCTCTGCCGCACCTGAAATCGAATTCGAAGAAGCGCCCAGCGTTCCTGTGGATCAATAAAAAATGTGTGTTTTTCTGCGCATGCACCGCTTCTTTTCCTTGGGGCGGGGGCGAAACCTGTTGTAGATTGTCCTTCCATGACGCGGTTCATTTTTATCACCGGCGGCGTGGTTTCCTCATTAGGAAAAGGACTTTCTTCCGCCGCTTTGGGCGCCGTTCTCCAGTCGCGCGGTTTCAGGGTACGCCTACGTAAGCTAGATCCCTACCTCAATGTGGACCCGGGCACCATGAGCCCCTATCAGCATGGCGAGGTCTATGTGACCGATGACGGGGCTGAAACCGATCTCGACCTCGGCCATTACGAACGCTATACCGGTGTGGCCTCTCGCCAGAGCGACAACGTTACCTCGGGTCGCATCTATTCCGACGTGATCGCGCGAGAGCGGCGCGGCGACTACCTTGGTGCCACTATTCAGGTCATTCCCCACGTCACCGACGCCATCAAGGATTTCATCAAGGCCGATCTTGAAGGAGAAGATTTCGTGTTGTGCGAGATTGGCGGTACGGTGGGCGACATTGAAAGCCTACCGTTCCTCGAGGCTATCCGACAGATGCGCAACGAACTAGGGCCAGAACGTACCCTCTTCACCCATCTTACTCTCGTGCCCTACATTCCTTCTGCAGGTGAGCTAAAAACAAAGCCTACTCAGCATTCGGTGAAGGAGCTTCTCTCAGTGGGAATTCAGCCCGATATCTTGTTATGCCGATGCGACCGTGAGATTCCTGCTGATGCCCGGCGTAAGATCGCCCTCTTCTGTAATATTGCCGAGGAAGACGTGATTGCGGCACTTGACGTAGACACCATTTACCAGGTGCCGGTGAGCTATTCGGAGCAGGGATTTGACAAAAGGGTCTGCAGCTATTTTAGCCTTGATACTAACGACGCGGCGGACCTGTCCCGCTGGGAAGAGATCGTTCGTCGTATACGCGAACCCGAAGGCGAAGTGACCATTGCTGTTGTAGGTAAGTATACTGGCCTCCTCGATTCCTATAAGTCCCTTGTGGAATCCCTTACCCACGGTGGCATTGCCAACAACGTCAAGGTCTATCTCGAATGGATAGATTCGGAAATCTTCGAAAGCGAAGATATGGTGCACCATCTAGAAGGGGTGAATGGCATCCTAGTGCCCGGCGGTTTCGGGGAGCGTGGCGCCAAAGGAAAAATCCAGGCCGCCCGTTTCGCCCGCGAGCGCAACGTCCCCTATTTTGGCATCTGTTTTGGTATGCAGATGGCGATAGTAGAGGCAGCGCAGAGCCTGGCCGGGATCACAGAGGCCGGCTCCACTGAATTTGGTGACTGCAAAGAACCGGTGGTGGGTCTTATGACTGAGTGGCTTAAGGGGGACATGCTAGAAAAGCGCAAGGCCGATGGTGATCTGGGCGGTACCATGCGGCTTGGTGCTTATAAATGTAATTTGCACAAGGAGAGCCAGACCCGCGATATTTATGGCCAAGACACCATCTCTGAACGTCACCGCCACCGCTATGAAGTGAATATTGTATACAAGGATCGTTTGGAAAAGGCAGGGCTGGTCTTTTCCGGTATGTCGCCCGACGGGGTACTGCCAGAAATCGTGGAGATCCCCGACCATCCTTGGTTCATTGGCGTTCAGTTTCATCCCGAACTGAAATCCAAGCCTTTCGACCCGCATCCTCTGTTCACCTCATTCATCGAGGCGGCGGTGCATCAGTCGCGTCTGGTATAGGAGGCGGGTATGACTTCTCAGAACCAGGTACGTATCGGCAGCCTCACCTTGGGCAACGACTTGCCACTGACGGTGATCGCCGGACCTTGTGTTGTCGAAAGCCACGACCATGCCTTCGAAATGGCCGCCGGCCTTTCTGAGATTACTCGTAAGTTGGGTCTTGGCCTGATTTTTAAAAGCTCCTTCGACAAGGCTAACCGCACTAGCCTTTCCGGTGCACGCGGGGTGGGGATGGAGATCGGCCTGCAAATTCTTGCCGATATCGCCGATAAATATTCCTGTCCCGTGTTGACTGACGTGCACGAGCCAGAACAGTGTGAAACGGCGGCCAAGGCAGTGGACGTGCTGCAGATTCCGGCCTTTCTCTGCCGCCAGACCGATCTCCTAGTGGCCGCAGCGTCCACGGGAAGGGCGGTGAACATCAAGAAAGGGCCGTTCTTAGCGCCCTGGGACATGGCCCATGTGGCAGCCAAAGTGGCGGATTCCGACAACCACCATATCTTACTCACTGAACGTGGCGCATCGTTTGGCTACAACACACTTGTTTCCGATATGCGGGCCCTTCCCATCATGGCGAGCCTGGGGTATCCGGTGGTATTTGACGCCACCCATTCAGTGCAGCAGCCGAGCGGGCGGGGGGGCAGCAGCGGTGGCCAGCGCGAGTTCGTGTCGGTGCTGGCGCGGGCCGCTGTTGCCGTGGGTGTGGCGGCGATTTTTTTGGAGACCCATCAGGATCCAGATAAAGCTCCTTCCGATGGCCCCAACATGGTGCCTCTGAAAGAGATGCCCGATTTGTTGGCAACCTTGCTAGAATTCGACTGCCTAGCCAAGGCCAATCCGGTTGCCATCCCGTAAGCCACCTCCTACATTCCCGCCACCGTGAAAGCTACTTACCCATCAACAATCAACAAAAGAAGCTATGAGCGCCATTATTGATATTCACGCCCGTGAAATTCTCGACAGCCGAGGTACCCCCACCGTGGAAGTGGACGTGGATCTAGAATCAGGGGCTATGGGCCGGGCTGCGGTGCCGTCGGGCGCATCCACCGGTACTCACGAGGCCGTAGAACTTCGCGACGGGGACGCCAAGCGTTACGGTGGTAGGGGCGTTCTGAATGCTGTGGAATTTGTCAATGGCGAAATCTTGGACGCTCTCTCCGGGCTCGAGGCCGACGATCAGGTGATGATCGATCGTCTCATGATAGATCTGGACGGCACTGAAAATAAAAGCCGTCTCGGGGCCAACGCTGTTCTTGGTGTTTCTCTGGCCGTGGCTAAGGCCGCCGCTGACGAAGCTGGGCTCCCCCTCTACCGCTATGTGGGCGGGGCCAGCGCCGATACTCTACCGGTACCCATGATGAACATCGTTAATGGCGGCGAACATGCTAACAACCCCATCGACATCCAGGAATTCATGATTATGCCTGTGGCTGCCGCCACTATGTCCGATGCCGTGCGTGTGGGATCGGAGATTTTTCAGGCTCTCAAGGCGGAGCTGGAAAAAGAAGGCCACAGCACCAGTGTGGGCGATGAAGGCGGTTTTGCCCCCAATCTTGCAAACACTGACGAGATCTTAAACTTCGTTGTGAAGGCTATCGAAAATACGGGTTACAAGCCCGGAGAGGATGTGATGCTGGCGCTGGATGCTGCCTCTACCGAGTTTTACACTAAGGGAAAATATGAACTGAAGGGCGATGGTAAGTCTTTGGATACTGACGGTATGATTGCCTATTATCAGGAACTCGTGTCGCGATATCCCATCATCTCCATCGAGGACGGTATGGCCGAGGATGACTGGGACGGCTGGAAGGCGCTGACGGAAACCCTTGGTACTACAGTACAGCTTGTTGGGGATGATCTCTTTGTCACTAATCCGGGGCGATTGGCCGATGGCATTAAGCGTGGTGTTGCCAATTCCATTCTAGTGAAAGTCAACCAGATTGGCACTTTGAGTGAAACCCTGGAGGCCGTTTCCATGGCCCACAAGGCGGGCTATACCGCTGTTATGTCGCATCGTTCTGGTGAAACCGAGGATTCCACCATTGCTGATCTGGCGGTGGCCACTAATTGTGGCCAGATCAAAACTGGCTCCCTGTCGAGATCCGACCGGCTAGCAAAATACAACCAACTTATCCGCCTAGAAGAACATTTGGGTCCGGCCGGACGCTACGCAGGAAAGTCAATACTGCCAGCTTTGATGTGAATAGTTTCAACAGAAATTGTTGGCGACTTATCCACAATTTTACGAATTTGGTTGACCCCATTTAATCTCTTGTGATTCCCTCCCCATCCATGGGTTTGCTTAGTGAAGTCCGCCTTCGGGCGCGCCATATCGTCGGTCCCGTCCTCTGCTTGGTGCTGGTGGGGTATTTTGCTCATCACTTGGTAAACGGCGAGCGGGGTTTTATCGCCTTCCTACAACTCAATAAGCAGATCCAGGAAACTGAGGGCAAGGCCGCCTTTCTGGCAAAAAAACGCGCCCAGATCGAAAACCGCGTGACGCTAATGCTTCCCGACCAGATTGATCCCGACATGCTGGAGGAACAGGTCCGTATTATACTCGGTGTTGGCCATCCAGATGAAGTGGTGATCCTTTCCAATAAAGGCGAATAAGTTGCCGACCCACGCGGAGAAGCGCGTCCTCCTCTACACTCCGCAACAGCTCTTCGACCTTGTAGCCGATATCGGGCGTTATCCAGAATTCCTACCCTGGTGCTTGGCCGTGCGCGTCAAAGGCCGCGAGGGGAATACGCTGATGGCGGATGTGATCATTGGCTTCAAAATGTTTCGGGAACGTTTTTCCTCCTGCGATGTGCTGTTTTCCCCGGACGAAGACCCCGGCGGGGTGGGGCGAATCGATGTCACCTACGAGGAAGGCCCGTTCCGCTATCTCAACAACCACTGGATTTTTGAGCCCCATGAACAGGGTTGTGAGATCGACTTCTTCATCGACTTCGAATTCCACTCGGTGATGATGCAGAAACTCATGGGGGGGCTATTCAACGAGGTGGTGAGGCGCATGGTGGCGTCTTTCGAGGCGCGGGCGAAAAAACTTTATGGCGGTGGGTGAGTTTTTTCTGCCATGGCTAGGAATGCGGAGAGTTAGGTGAAGGTGAGAATTTGTATCGCTATCTGCAGCAAAATCCCCAGTATCACCTGAAGCCACAGGTGGGTGGGGTGGCCGAGATTACCGCTGAACTACCCAGAATTTCTGCCGTTTTATGTCACGGACCAGAATTCCTGAGGGTTTTTAGGCCAAGATCAAGGACCGCTGCCACCGCGGTCAGCCTGATCTCATCACGGTTCCCGGAAAACTCAAGGCGCTCATGCAGAATTTCTTTTCCATTCGCGGCTATGTGCACGAGCCCCACCGGTTTTTCCGCCGTACTGCCGCTGGGACCCGCGATACCTGTTACCGCTAGGACGAGACTGGCGTGTGCCATGGTGCGTTTTGCACCTTCCACCATAGCTCGTACTACCTCTTCGCTCACCGCGCCGTACCTAGCTAGCAAGGCTTCCGGCACGCCTAGAATTTCCACTTTGGCTTCGTTGGCATAGGTGACAAACCCCTGTGTAAAGATATCTGAGGCACCGGGAACAGCAGTAAGACACCCGGCAAGGAGGCCGCCAGTACAGGATTCGGCCGTGACGAGACCTACGCCTTCCTGGCGACATTCCTCAATGAGCCGTTCCGATTTTTCAAGTAATGTCTTTGAAAACACCTGTAACCATATGTTCTAAAATAGAAAAAATGTATAATGATAATGCAGCATAAGTGCCGGCAGCAAGGTCGTCGACCATCACTCCAAACCCGCCCCTGAATCTGGTTTCGGCCAAGTATATGGGCCAAGGTTTGAGAATATCGAAAAGGCGGAAAAGAAGGAAACCAACAAAATAGAGGTAAAGATCGGGGGGCACGAAGAGAAGAGCCACTCCTTGTCCGGCTACTTCGTCAATGACGATGTATCGGGGGTCGCTTTCGCCGGTTTTTTCCTTGATCTTGGAGGCCGCCCACCAGCCGCAGAGAAAGACCAGTAAAATGGCGGCTACTAAACCCGCCTGTCCGAAATCGCGCGTAACCAGCCAGGCGCATGGTAAGGCTGCCAACGATCCCCAGGTTCCCGGGGCACTGCGGATCAGGCCGGTGCCAAACCAGGTGGCCAGAAGCACCGCTGGATCGGACAAGGAAAGGGTCTCAGGCAGGGGGGAAGTGCTGTTCCTGGCATCTGGCATGGAAACCCCCTTATTAGGGTAGGGAGATGGTAGCTGTAGCTTGGGCGGCGATACCTTCGCCGCGCCCGGTAAAGCCAAGTTTTTCGGTGGTGGTGGCCTTGATGCTGATGCGGTCGCTGGGAAGCCCGAGGATGTCTCCCATACGAGTGATCATGGACGTTCTGTGAGGTGCAAGTTTAGGCGCTTCGCAAATCAGGGTGATATCCACATAGTTGATACGTCCGCGGCGTTCTGCGACCAGCCGTGCCGCGTGGCTCAGAAAAATCTCGGAATTTGCATCTTTCCATCTGGCGTCGCTAGGGGGGAAGTGTTGCCCGATATCACTTTCGCCCAGCGCCCCGAGGATGGCATCGGTGAGCGCATGCATCCCCACATCGGCGTCGGAGTGTCCTGCCAGTCCCCGGTCGTGGGGAATGGCCACGCCGCAGATGGTGATATGGTCGCCATCGGTGAAGCGGTGGACATCAAAACCGCTTCCTACGCGCAGGCCAGCAGTTGTTGTGGTGCTGTCGGTCATGAGAATCTTTTCTGCACGATGGAAATCCTCCTGAGTTGTTATCTTTAAATTATTCTCCGATCCCAGCGCTAGAACAACATCCAGCCCGGCTTGTTCAGCTACAGCGGCGTCATCGGTGAGTTCCGAGCTATTGGCTACAGCGCGATGGGCTTCGAGTATCTCAGCAAATCCGAATCCCTGGGGGGTCTGGGCACGCCACAGGCCGCCCCGGTTCAGTGTGTTTTCGATATAACCGTCACTGGCACGTTTCAGGGTATCCGTCACTGGTACAGCGGCAATGGCCCCTGTTGCCTTGTCGAGGGCGGTAATTACCGCAGTTATAGTATCGGCATCCACGAGGGGGCGGGCGGCATCATGGATAAGAACCTTGTCGGGCGCCAGTTCCACAAGACTTTCCAGCCCAAGGCGCACCGAATCTTGACGTCGCACCCCACCTTGCACCGGTGGCAGTAGGTCCAGTCCTCCGGCAGACTCCTCATAGAGGTCGCGATCATCGAAATTTATTACCCAGGTAACCGAAGCGATTCCGGGATGTTCGGTGAAGGCCAGAGTGGCGCGGCGAAGAACGGGAATGCCACCAAGAGGCAGATACTGCTTAGGCATATCGCTGCCGATACGGCTTCCGCATCCGGCAGCAACAATTATGGCGGCGTTTCGGGACATAATATGGCGTTTTGATCCAGGCAAAAAGACTTGAAAAAACAGGGCGCTTGCGTGGCTTGTTGGCCTTCATTGGTGCACGCGCTAAGGGTTCAAGATACCTTTTTACCCGGTGATGACCCGAATCGATATGGAAAATCCTTGTCGCCTGATAAATTTAGGGGGTATTCATTTTCCCGGAAGTACGATTTCCATAGCGCCACACCTCTCTCGGAGGTGTCTGTGCCGTTAGATGCGGAAAAATGGGACACAAAAAATAACCTGAAGGATATTCCATGAAAAAAATTTTCTTATTTTCACTCACTGCCGCTTTTGGTGCTCTTGCTCTCGCTGGTTTCCCAGTAACGGCATCAGCGGAGGCGCCTGATCTCCGTGGTGTGTGGAAAGGCCAGAACAATACGGTTTCGGTCCAGGAAGGATACCGCCACCGCGAAAAATCTATTAACATCACTGATCAGAAAGGCCGCCGCTTCAAGGGTACCGTGGATTACGGTGATGGTATCAACAGTTTCGTCGGCGTGCTAAGGGGGGACAGCAAGTCGTTCATCTGGGTGGACATCAAGAATGATGGACATGTATACGGCACTCTTCTTAGTCCCGGAGTGATGGAAGCCTGTTACGCAAATACTGGTAGTGCCGCAGTGGCCGGCTGTGCAATTCTGATGCAGCAGCCGTAGTCCTACCATGGACACCACCGCCCTTATGACTGTGGCTTCTTTTTTGGCTCTAGTGCCAGCGACAATTTATGTCCTTAGACCGCGTGAGGCGCGTGATCTGGGGTTCTGGGCTGTGACCTGTGTAGCCCTGGCGGGTCCCTTAGGGTGGAGCTTGGTCCAGTTTTCTGGGGAATGGCATGCGGGATTTTCATCGAACCTCTGGCTTATTATCACATCATGCATGATTCTTTTCGCCCTGCTCAGTGCATCCACCAGTCACGGTTGGCGTCTGGCGCCACTATTACTTCCCTATCTTCTGCTTCTGGGAGGTTTGGCGGTGGTCTGGGGGCAGGCTCCGGAGCACCTCATGATTGGAGTGGCCCCCGATTTGTTGCGGTTCCATATTTTCTTTTCACTTGGGGCCTATAGCCTACTGACACTAGCCGCGGTTTCGGGACTGGCCGTATTTCTTCATGAAAGAGCTTTGAAACGCAAAACCCGTCCCACCTTCAACAGTCTTCTACCATCTGTCATGGATGGCGAAGTTCTTGAACTGCGCATGCTCGGCGCGGCGGAATCGGTTCTAGGCCTGGGTATCCTTACGGGTATGGCGACCCTCTATGTTGAAACCGGCCAGGCCATGGAATTCGACCATAAAACACTTTTTTCTCTCCTTACCTTCGGTATTGTCGCTGGTTTACTGGTAATGCGCACCCGTACTGGGGTGCGGGGGCGGCAGTCGGCGCGCTATGTGCTTCTGGCCTACCTTCTCCTGACCCTTGGCTTCCCTGGCGTGAAGTTTGTTACTGACGTGTTGATTGGCTAAGTCATACTACTCATCTAAGAGCAGTGAGACCTGGCAGTTGTGTGGATCAAGGCCACCTGTCGTCGTCCATAGGCATGCCGTTGCAAAGATGATGTTCTGCGAACTGACCAGTCTGGATTGATCGACAGACGTACTGACCATTGGGGAAAATATCCCAGTCCCAATCAGGTCCCCCTGTAAACGACGAATAAGAAGAATTACCGGCTCCGGGGACGACGCAGTTGGGGTCAACGGCGCAGACCACTAAGCCGATGCCAATTAATGTGCCCAGAGTTTTCTCAATTGAAATTTCTTCTTCTGCTTCGGCAAAACCGCCATCTTTGGCGCAGGCTGAAATAATCGACAAACTACCAATCAAGGTAAAAATTACTAATATTTTCCTCATTTACTATCACGCTTACGAACTTATACCCCTATCTATTCACACTTCTCCAAAAGTGCTTCACACGGCTTGATCCTACCAGGATGAGCCTATAATTTGTGCAATAACCACTTACAATATGCGAGACGCTTAAATTATGGGCATACAAATCGGCCCTATCTCACTGGAAAACAATGTGATTCTGGCTCCCATGTCAGGAATCAGCGATCTTCCTTTCCGACGTCTTGCCCGGTTTTTCGGTGCGGGATTGGCGTTCTCTGAGATGATCGCCAGCCAGGCTATGATCCGCCGTAATCACCGCACCATGAAGATGGCTGTCAACTGTGCAGAAAAATATCCCATAGCCGTTCAGCTGGCAGGCTGCGATCCTGAGGTGATGGCTGAGGCGGCGCAGCTCAACGAGGAGCGCGGTGCCTCCATTATTGACATCAATATGGGCTGTCCGGCGAAAAAGGTCGTCAACGGCCATGCCGGTTCGGCGCTGATGCAGGATGAAAAGTTGGCAGCGCGGATCATCGAGGCAACTGTTAGGGCGGTGAACATTCCCGTCACTCTGAAGATGCGTACAGGATGGGATGAGGCTCACCGTAACGCCCCACGTTTGGCCTGTATCGCCGAGGAAATGGGGATCAAGATGGTGACGGTGCACGGGCGCACTCGCGCGCAGCGTTATAACGGGCGGGCCGACTGGCGGTTTATTGCGAGAGTGAAGGAGGCCGTTTCTATTCCCGTCATCGCCAATGGGGATGTTACGACCTTGGAGAACGCTCGCGACATTCTTGAACAGTCTAGTGCAGACGGCGTGATGATCGGGCGGGGTTGCTTAGGGCGGCCATGGTTTTTTAGTCAGGTGAGTCATTTTCTCACCACCGGGAAACGTTTGCCTGATCCAGATATTTCCCAACGTATGGATATTCTTCTGGATCACTACAACGACATGTTGTCCCATTATGGCGACACCGCGGGGTTACGGATCGCCCGCAAGCATGTTGGTTGGTACAGCCGGGGCCTTTTTCGGTCGGCAGAATTCCGGGCCGTCATCAATTCCAGTAAGAACCCTGATGAAGTACGGGCCCTTATCAGGAATTTTTTTCAGTCGCCTGTGGAACAGATAGTGGCGTGATGTCTTCCACTGCACAGCTACGTAAAACGGTGAGCCGAAACGGGAGTGAGTCTTCCTCGCTGAGTGCGAGTATCATCCTCAATGCTCTGTCCGACGCGGTGCTAGTGATCGTCCCGGATGGCGCCATTCACTACGCTAATCTCGCTGCGGAGCAGTTTTTTTCTGCCAGTGCCGACTATCTCTGTAGGCATTCCCTGGAAGACTTTATCCCTTCGGATTCCCCTCTATTTACCCTCATCCGCCAGCTCGGGGTGGCAGACAGTAGCCTTTCGGAAAACGGAGTGACGCTCAGTGGCTCTCGTTTTGGCGAGCGTCTGGTGAACATCCACCTTGCTCCCATTATTGATGATACCAATAGGATCGTTATCACCCTGTCCGAGAAGTCTCTTGCCGAAAAGATCACCAGGCAACTGACTCACCGTAAAGCTGCCCGCTCCTTGAGTGCCATGGCGGCCATGCTCGCCCACGAGGTGAAGAATCCACTCTCGGGAATTCGCGGTGCCGCCCAGCTTCTCGCACAGACCATTGGCCCCGATGATAGACAGCTAACCCAACTCATCTGTAGCGAAACCGACCGTATCTGTGCCCTGGTGGACCGCATGGAGGTGTTTTCTGGTGAAGGTGCGTTTTCGGTGGGTCCGGTCAATATTCATGAGGTGCTGGAACAAGTTCGAAGCCTCGCCGAGAACGGTTTTGCAAAAGGGGTTGCGTTCAAGGAGATCTACGATCCATCCTTGCCTCCGATTCTCGGGAACCGTGACCAACTAATCCAGGTTTTTCTCAATCTCATCAAGAATGCGGCCGAGGCGGTGCCCGAAAAAGACGGGGAAATTGTCGTTACAACTACCTATCAGCACGGCGTGCGCCTTGCTGTTCCGAGGATGATTGAGCGAGTGGACCTGCCCTTGATGATAAGCATCCTGGATAATGGGGAGGGGATTCCCGAAGACCTTCACACTTGTCTCTTTGATCCTTTCGTGACCACCAAAAGCAAAGGCTCTGGGCTTGGATTGGCGGTGGTAGCAAAAATTATCAATGATCATGGCGGTGTCATCGAATTTGACAGTCAGCCCCGACGTACCACTTTTTACGTCCGCCTTCCGGTCTTCCAGGATGCTGTGGGGCGGGAGGAGAGGAAAACATGACCGCTGCCGCCACGATTCTGGTGGCCGACGACGACAAGGCCATTCGTACCGTCATTTCCCAGGCCCTAGGACGCCAGGGGTACAACATCCGCACTACCGGCAATGCCGCCACTTTGTGGCGATGGATATCCGATGGCGAAGGCGATCTCGTCATAACCGATGTGGTTATGCCTGATGAAAACGGTCTCGACATGATTCCCCGCATCCGCAAGATTCGCCCCAACCTCCGCATTCTAGTCATGAGTGCTCAGAACACGCTTCTCACGGCGGTCAAGGCCACCGAACGCGGTGCCTTTGAATATTTGCCCAAGCCCTTCGATATCAATGAGTTGATTCAGATTGTGAAAAGGGCCTTGAGCGAGCCCAAATTTGCCTCTTCCGTGAAGCAGAAGGTGGAAGAGGTCGACGAGGCGCTACCCTTGATCGGACGCTCTCCCGCTATGCAGGAAATCTACCGTATTCTCGCCCGTCTCATGCCTACCGACTTGACAGTTCTCATCAACGGCGAGTCGGGAACCGGTAAGGAGCTGGTGGCCCGGGCGCTGCATGATTACGGCAAACGTCGCAACGGGCCCTTTATCGCTATTAACATGGCGGCTGTTCCCCGTGAACTTATCGAAAGCGAGCTTTTTGGCCACGAAAAAGGTGCCTTCACAGGAGCCTCGCAACGTAATTCCGGACGTTTCGAGCAGGCGGAAAGTGGCACCCTTTTCCTCGATGAAATTGGCGACATGCCCCTTGAGGCCCAGACCAGGCTCCTGCGTGTGTTGCAGGAGGGAGAATACACCACCGTGGGTGGGCGCACGCCTATACGCGCCAATTCCAGAATTATCGCCGCCACTCACCGTGATTTAAGGCAGTTCGTGCGCCAGGGCCTGTTCCGCGAGGACCTATTTTACCGTCTCAACGTGGTGCCCTTGCGACTTCCCCCCCTGCGTGAACGCAGCGACGATCTGCCAGACCTGGTGAAGCATTTCTTCTCGCAGATTTCTGAAGAAGGCCTGCCGGTGAAGAGCCTAGATGCGGCGTCCATGGAAAGGTTGAAAGCCTATCGCTGGCCAGGCAATGTGCGAGAGGTGGAGAACTTAGTTCGCCGTCTGGCGGCACTGTATTCGCAGGAAGTTATCACCCTCAATATAATAGAATCAGAGCTTTCCGATATTTTCCCCACAAGCGAGATTGGACAGGGGTCCTCTGTAAGCAAATCCTTGGGCGAAGCGGTGGAGCAGCATTTGCAGAATTATTTCAAGGCTCATGGCGACAGTCTGCCAACGTCGGGCCTTTACGACAGGGTCTTGCGCGAGGTGGAAAAACCCCTGATCATACTGTCGCTTTCGGAGACCAAAGGGAACCAGGTCAGGGCTGCCGAGATGCTCGGTATCAACCGCAATACCTTGCGAAAGAAGATACGCGAGTTGGACATCGAGGTGGTGCGCGGCATAAAATAGCCTTGTCGTTGAAGGAGGTGCCTTTTAGGGCGAGATCCTTCCTCTCTTTGTTCCCACCATGGTTTTCCCAGTTTTACTTATGGCGACCCCCGGTGATTTTTCGCAAGACGTTGCTAATGACTGATTCTCCTATCACTAAAAGTTCTGACGATCAGGCGCGTTTAGATTTTCAGGATCAATACCGCGAACTTCGCCAGCACCTGAGTCGTTGGTCGATTCGTGTGGACCTAGCGCGCAAGTTGGCCATTGGCCTGACGATTTGCGCCGCCATTTCCGGCATTGCCACCTATGCCGCCCTCACTGGGATGGTTTCGATGGGCGCCAATCCCCGCACCATTCTGATTCTTCTGACCATCGATTTGGTTTTACTTCTAGCCCTTTCGATAATGGTAGTCCGCCAGGTGGTGAAAGTTTGGGTCGCGCATAAGCGGGGCTCGGCGGGTTCCAGGCTGCATATCAAGCTTGTGATCTTGTTCGGGCTAGTGGCTATTACCCCGGCCATCGTGGTAGCGGTGTTTTCGCTTCTGTTCTTCGGACTCGGGATCGAATCCTGGTTCTCCGACCGTGTCCGTATGGCGCTGGACGGGGCTAATGTTGTAGCCGAATCCTATCTCAAGGAACACCGGGAAAATATCCGCAACGCCGTTGTTGCCATGGCAGAGGACATTAACCGCGAAGGCCCTGTCATCTATGCTGACGTGAGTCTCCTCAACCATACCTTGGCGACGCAGACGGTTCTGAGATCGCTAACTGAGGCCGTGATTTTTGTAGGCCGAGGCCGGGTGCTTGCAAAATCGGGATCGAGTTTAGTACTTGATTTCGATATGGTGCCCGACCGAGCCTTCGAATCGGCGCGCAATGGACAGATTGCTCTTCTGACGAGTGAGCGCGGCGACCGGGTGCGAGCGTTGATCCGCCTTGACGAGTTCTGGGACACCTTTCTCTATATCGGCCGCTATGTGGATCGCAACGTTCTCCGGCACCAAGAACAGACGCAACAGGCGGTGGCAGTCTATAAGCAGCTTGAGGTGAGGCGTTCGGACATTCAGATGATATTTGCTATGGTGTTCGTGATGGTGGGACTAATGCTTCTCTTTTCCGCCGTCTGGACCGGGCTTATTTTTGCCAACCGTCTTGCCCACCCCATCAGCCAAATGATTCGCGCTGCGGGGAAGGTGCGGGGTGGGGACCTGAGCGCGCGGGTAGATGAGAAACCGGGGCATGACGAAATCGACGCCTTGGGGCGCGCCTTCAACCGTATGACGAGCCAGCTTGAAAGCCAACGATCGGAATTGATAGGCGCCAACAGCAAATTGGAACTACGCCGCCGCTTTACCGAAACTGTGCTTGCCGGTGTTTCGGCTGGTGTTATAGGCCTCGACGACAAGGGCTACGTCAACCTTCCTAACCGTTCTGCATCGGAGCTTCTGGCTACCGATCTCGAACCTTTCATCGGCAAGAGCCTGAAAGAGGCAGTGCCGGAAATGGCCGGATTGCTGAACCAGGTTATGGAACGGCCCAGCCACCTGGCCCAGGGCCAGATAAAGCTCATCCGCCAGGGGAGCTCCCGTACGCTTCTGGTGCGTATCGCCGCCGAAAGCGGAGACGACAAGACGTTGGGATTCGTGGTCACATTCGATGATATCTCCGATCTTCTCTCTGCCCAGCGTAAGGCAGCCTGGGCTGATGTGGCGCGGCGCATCGCCCACGAAATCAAAAATCCTCTAACGCCGATTCAACTTTCCGCCGAACGCCTGAAGCGGAAATATCTCAAACAGATAACCAAGGATCCGGAAGCCTTCACCACCTGCACCGAGACCATCATCCGTCAGGTGGGCGATATCGGGCGCATGGTGGATGAATTTTCTTCATTCGCTCGTATGCCACAGCCGGTGATGGAGCAGCACGATCTTCTCGAGCTGTGCCGCCAGTCTATTTTCCTTCAGAAAACCGCTTTTCCCCGAATCGAGTTTTCCTTCCATTGCAATGTTGAATCCCTGAAAATAGATATTGATCCACGTCTTATGGGCCAGGCTCTGACCAATTTGATAAAGAATGCGGCAGAGTCCATTGAGTGGAAGGAAAATAACAGGAGTGACGGTGGCGGCCAGAAAAAAGATGGATGTGTGGGGCATATTGAGCTTAAGGCCATGCTACTGGATAATCGAGTGGAGGTCGTTGTGGAAGACAACGGTAGTGGGCTTCCGGAGGAGCATCGCGAATCTCTAACGGAACCCTATGTTACAACCCGAGAAAAGGGCTCTGGCTTGGGGCTGGCGATTGTCAAGAAGATCATGGAAGATCACCAGGGATCGCTGATCTTTGAAGACCGCGAGGAAGGCGGGGCTCGTGTCCGTCTTGTGTTGCCTCGAGGCAACGAATCCCAGTCCGCTGGCACTCCCGGTATAGCCTCTGGAACTGACTCCGATCTTCCTGGCCAACCCTCTCAACCCACCGCGTCAACTCATGGCACATGATATTCTCATTGTTGATGATGAAGCCGACATCCGCGAGTTAATCTCCGGAATCCTCTCTGACGAAGGGTATGAGACCAGGCTTGCCGAGGACAGCAATCAAGCTCTCGAGGCCATTCGTCAGCGGCGGCCATCACTTGTGATCCTAGATATCTGGCTCCAAGGAAGCGAGCTTGACGGCATGAAGTTGCTGGAACTCATCAAAACAGAACACAAAGACCTTCTGGTCGTTATGATTAGTGGTCACGGAAATATCGAAACCGCCGTCAAGGCCACCAAGATCGGTGCCTATTATTTTATCGAAAAGCCCTTTAAGGCCGATCACCTGATAGTGATCATTGCCCGCGCGCTGGAAGCGGCAAATTTACGCCATGAGGTCTCGACGCTTCGCCTCAAGGTTGGTGAAGATTGTGATCTCATCGGAGAATCTCATGCCATCAATTTGCTGCACCAAACCATCGAAAAGGTGGCGCCTACCGGAAGCCGTGTAATGATTACCGGACCCGCTGGTGCTGGTAAGGAAGTGGTGGCACGGCTCATTCACAAGATGTCCGACCGCAGTGAGGGGCCCTTTGTGATTCTCAACTGCGCCACCATGATGCCCGAGCGTCTAGAGATGGAGTTGTTCGGCATTGAGGCTGGCAGGGAAGGGGTGGGCAGCGAAGGCAAGACAGGCAACTACGAAAAGGCTCATGGCGGCACTCTGTTTCTTGATGAAATTGCTGACATGCCCCTGGAAACACAGGGAAAGATTGTGCGCGTGCTCCAGGACCAGACGTTTCTGCGCGTGGGTGGTGAGCAGCCGGTTTCTGTGGACGTGCGCATAATCTCTTCCTCAAACCGTAATCTTACTGATGAAATGGTTGCGGGACGGTTCCGCGAAGACCTCTTCTTCCGTCTCAGCGTGGTACCCATCCAGATTCCACCGCTTAAAAAACGGAGCGAGGACATTCCTGCTATGGCCGGATATTTTATGGAAAAATCGGCTGAAATCTCAGGCATGGCCACGCGCGAAATCGGGGACGACGCCATGATCACGCTTCAGAAGTATGAGTGGCCGGGCAATGTCCGTCAGTTGAAGAATGTAGTGGACTGGCTTCTTATCATGGCGCCTGGAGAAGTCGGCGATAAAATTCGCACTGATATGCTGCCGCCGGAAATCTGCGGAAAAGCACCCGCAGCTCTTCAACTGGGTGTTGGTGAGGACGTTATGTCTCTGCCGCTACGAGACGCGCGTGAATCTTTTGAGAAGGAATATCTAACGGCCCAAATCACTCGTTTCAACGGTAATATTTCGCGCACTGCCGAATTCATTGGGATGGAACGCTCCGCTTTGCACAGAAAACTGAAATCTCTGGGAGTCCATTACGGGGAGAAGGGCTGGTCAGAGGGCGAGGCGTCTAGTGACAAAAAGAAGAGCTCCGACAATGTGGCAGGTAAAAGCCAGTAACCCCGGAAGGGAAGGAGTCCCATGAAGATAATTGTCTGTGGGGCGGGCCTAGTTGGCTCTAGCATTGCCGAACATCTTGCTGGGGAAAACAATGACGTGACGGTGGTGGATCAGTCGCCGGAGCTGATTCGCAAACTTGAAGACGCCCATGAAGTCCAGGGCGTGGTCGGTTTTGCATCCCATCCAGGTGTTCTCGAACGGGCCGGGGCGAAGGATGCTGACATGGTGGTAGCTGTGACCCATTACGATGAGATCAACATGGTGGCCTGCCAGGTGGCGCATTCCCTCTTCGATGTGAAAACAAAGATTGCCCGCGTGCGGGAGCAGAATTACTTGAAGCCCGTATGGGCGGACCTTTTCAGCAACGACCATATGCCTATCGACGTGAGGATTTCGCCGGAAACCGAGATTGCTAAGGCCATTGGACGACGCTTGCAGATTCCAGGTGCTTTCGATTCCATATCGCTTGCCGAGGATAAAGTTCACGTAATCGGGGTACGCTGTGATGAGGACTGTCCGGTCATCAATACGCCCTTGCGGCAGCTTACGGGGCTCTTCTCCGATCTCAACATCCTGGTGGTGGGAATTATCCGTGAAGACCAGTTGATTGTCCCCAACGCTAACGAACAGATGCTTTCGAGCGACGAGGTTTATTTTGTCGTCGACACCAACCAGGTTACCCGCGCCATGATGGCCTTCGGTCACGAAGAGGCTGAAGCTCGGCGCACTATCATCATCGGCGGCGGGAATATCGGTCTTTATCTCGGTGAACTGATCGAGGACACTTTTCCTGGGATGAGTGTGAAGCTCATCGAGATTGATGAAGAACGAGCGAAATACGTGGAACAGACCTTGAAAAGATCCGTGGTTCTATGTGGCGATGCGCTGGACTCGGATATCCTCAACGAGGCCAATATCGCCCATACGGAATCTGTGATAGCTGTCACCAACGATGACGAGGACAATGTCCTGTCCTCGCTTTTGGCGAAGCGTCAAGGGGCGAAACGGGTCATTACCCTAGTCAACAATACTAACTACAGGTCGCTCATCACCAATCTCGGTATCGATGTAGTGGTAACTCCCAGGGACATTACGGTTTCCACCATCCTTAAGCATGTGCGGCGTGGGCGCATCCGCTCCGTTCATTCTTTACGCGAGGGTGTAGGGGAAATCATCGAGTTGGAGGCTCTTGAAACCTCGCAGCTGGTAGGGCAAAAGCTTGAGGATATTGAGCTGCCATTGGGTGTTATTGTCGGCGCAATCGTTCGCGATGATGAGGTTTTAATTCCCTCAGGTTCCACCGTGATAAAGGAGAACGACTTGGTAGTTCTGTTCGCTGCAGCCCAAGCGGTGAAAAAGGTTGAGAAAATGTTTGCCGTGCGTTTGGAGTATTTCTAATTACCTTCCGCCACGACTCCCTCCACGTCTGTACCTTTGCGGGGCGAGCCTGGGCGAAAACTTGAAATAAAAAAGGACTGCCAATGGCCCGGGTTGCCTACGTTAATGGGCGTTATCTCATGCGGGATATGGCCGCCGTTTCCATTGAGGACCGCGGATACCAGTTCGCTGACGGCGTCTACGAGGTTATATGGGTGCAACAGGGTCGTCCGGTGGACCTAGGGCGCCATCTCGACCGCCTTGACGACTCTCTACAATCTCTGGGTATCTCTCGGCCCATGAGTCACGCGGCGCTGAAGGTGGTAGTAGGCGAAGTTATCCGCCGCAATCTTCTGCGTAACGGCCACGTCTACATCCAATCGACCCGCGGCGTGTCTCGTCGCGATCATTTGATTCCTGAGGGAACGCTGCCCTCGCTGGTAGTGATGGCATCGCGTGAGAGCCAGCGCGACGCCCATATCCAGGAACAAGGCGTAGCGGTCATTACCATTCCA
This sequence comes from Alphaproteobacteria bacterium, assembly GCA_030739855.1. Taxonomy (GTDB): domain Bacteria; phylum Pseudomonadota; class Alphaproteobacteria; order UBA11136; family UBA11136; genus UBA11136. Next base: position 43,583 of record JASLYJ010000010.1, read on the forward strand.
GATATCCGCTGGAAGAGGTGTGATATTAAATCGATAGCTCTTCTTCCTAATATTATAGGTAAACAAAAAGCAAGCCAAGGAAACGCCTTCGACGCATGGCAGGTAAACGGCCATGACATCATTACCGAGGGCACCACGACCAATGCCTGGATCATCGGTGCAAAGGGCGAGGTCATCACCCATCCGGCTAACCACTCCATTCTTTCCGGCATTACCCGCCAGGTGGTGATGGAACTTGCCATGGAGGAAGGCTTGTCCGTCTACGAGCGTCCTTTCACAGTTGCGGAAGCGCGAAGGGCAAAAGAGGCTTTCATAACCAGCACAACCAATTACGTAGTGCCGGTGGTGTCCATTGATGGGCATAAGGTGGGGGCCGGTCGCCCCGGCCCAGTGACAAAGAGTCTTTTAAAACGCTACCTCGCTCACATGGCCAGAGATGGCGAATAAACCCATTTGTGGCGTTGTTTCTCTCCAGAATTACCGTTCCTTTCCTGCTATCTCCCCAACACCACTAAAATCTCTCATGAATCCGTCATCATTGCGCAAAGACCGTGAAATTAATGCGATTTTCCTATATGATATCTGCGTTACCCAAAACGGTCGGGGGCCATTCGGCGGGGAAGCGCTCAGGAAGATAAAAAGGGTGCGTCGCTTGAAAGAATAATAAATAAAAAGGGGGGATGGTATGGCTACGGAGAAAACGCAAAACGTACAGGACGTGTTTCTGAATCATGTAAGAAAGCACAAAACGGCGGTTACGGTCTTTCTGGCAAGCGGAGTTAAACTACAGGGTGTTATCACTAGTTTTGATAACTTTACGCTGCTTCTTCGGCGTGACGCCCACACACAGCTGATATTTAAGCACTCCGTTTCCACCGTTATGCCGATGACGCCGATTCAACTGTATGATCCAAAGGAAGAGGGTGAAAAGGAAGACGCGGCTTAAAGCCCTAGCCTCTGAGTCAGGTAACGGAATGGATCGGAAGCAGACGACGGGACGTGCCCTGATCCTGCATCCGGTATTGAAAAGCAAAATAACCGGCTTGCCCACCCCGGTATGCCTGTCGCCGCGGGCGCGTCTTAATGAGGCGCGAGGCCTTGCGTTGGCCATTGATCTTGATGTGATTTGCGCTGAAGTGGTGCCGGTGGCTAGGCCACGCCCAGCGACCTTGCTGGGCGGTGGTGTGATGGATCGTATGGCCGTATGTGTGGCGAAGGAAAAAATCGATATTGCTATCGTGGATATGGCGCTGAGTCCTGCTCAGCAACGTAACCTTGAACGCGCTTGGTCGTGTAAAGTCATTGACCGCACTGGGCTGATCCTGGAAATTTTTGGCGAACGAGCGCGTACCCGTGAAGGCGTGCTCCAGGTGGAGCTGGCAGCGCTCAGCTACCAGAGAGGCCGTCTTGTGCGGTCTTGGACTCATCTTGAACGCCAGCGCGGCGGTTACGGGTTCATGGGCGGCCCCGGCGAGCGTCAGATCGAATCCGATAGACGCCAGATTGGAAAGCGCATCATTCGGCTGAAACGTGAACTAGAAGAGGTCAAGCGTACTCGCTCCCTGCACCGGGTGGCGCGCAAACGCATGCCCTGTCCCGTTATCGCGCTTGTAGGCTATACCAATGCGGGGAAATCCACGCTTTTCAATCGCCTCACCGGGGCCGGTGTCTTTGCCGAAGACCAACTTTTTGCCACCCTCGATCCCACCATGAGGGGCATAACGCTACCCTCGGGACAGGAGGTCATTCTTTCCGATACAGTGGGGTTCATCTCAGACTTGCCCACAGATCTTATCGCTGCCTTCCGTGCCACCCTTGAAGAGGTGCTGGAGGCCGACCTTATCGTTCATGTGTGGGATGTCTCTCATCCCCATAGCGATGCCCAGAAATGTGACGTGGTTGAAATTCTTGAAAACCTTGGTATTTCCCAAAATCAGGAGGCAGGCCTTGTGGAAGCCTTAAACAAGATCGACCTACTTGATACCGAAGCACAGGAGCCCATTATGAGCCGTGCTGCGCGGCAGGAAAGCTGTATTCCACTCTCGGCTCTGACGGGGGAGGGCTGCGATACGTTTGTTGGGTACCTAGACGCGCGTCTTTCGCGCCGCCGTTTAGTGGTGGATGTAACCATCGGGCTGGAGGACGGCGCCAGCATTGCCTGGCTCTACAGCCACGGCAAGGTGCTCAGCCGCAATGACGACGAGAATCACGCCCATATGACTGTAGGTCTTGACCCGACGGATTTTGCCAGATTCGAGCACCTCCGGGCTTGTTGAAAATAGCTTTTGCCTATCTCCGTTTCACGGCATCGCTTCGGGGAAGCCTTTGAATCAGGCTTGAGGTATCCTTGCGACCGCCACCTGCCTTCTGAATTTCTGTATAAAAGCGGTTGACCAGTTCGGTCACAGGAAGGTCGGAACCATTTTGCTTAGCCTCCTCGAGGCAGATGTTCAAGTCCTTACACATCCAATCCACGGCGAACCCGAAATCAAACTTGTCGTCGAGCATATTTCCGGCGCGGTTGTCCATCTGCCAGGACTGAGCCGCGCCCTTGGAGATCACCCTGGCTACCTTCTTGCCGTCGAGTCCAGCATTGACGGCGAAGGCCAGTCCCTCAGCCAAGGCCTCGATCAGCCCAGCTGCGGTAATCTGGTTGACCATTTTAGTGAGTTGGCCACTGCCGACTGGTCCCATCAGGGTGGTGGCGCGGGAATAGGCGTCCATGACAGGAGTGGCACGATCAAAAACCGCCTCTTCACCACCCACCATGATGGTGAGTGCACCATCTTCGGCTCCGACCTGTCCGCCAGAAACTGGGGCGTCGAGGAAACCCATGGTGCGGCCCTGGGCGGCTTCAGCTAATTCTCGCGCCAGATGGGCCGAGACCGTGCTGTGATCCACCAACACCGCGCCAGGAATCATTCCAGATAGGGCGCCATCTGCACCAAGGGCTACGGTGCGCACATTCTCGTCATTGCCTACGCAGATAAAAACGAAATCGGCACTAGAGGCGGCGATGGATGGAGTCTCAGCTTTCTCTCCGCCGTGTTCACCACACCAGGCTTCAGCTCGCGCCCCCGTGCGGTTGAAGACCGTAACCTGGTGTCCGGCCTTCGCAAGGTGCCCGGCCATGGGATAACCCATGGTGCCTAGTCCGATAAAGGCGGTTTTAGAAGGAAGCGTAGCTTGGAACATATAGGGGGGGGATCCTTCCTGTGGCAGCCGCGCCGAGACATTACCCCTGAGCTTCGGACGGAACAAGTCGCCTCAGCCTGGAAATTTAAGAGGGTGAGCTAGCCCCGTTCTTCCTCCTTGGCACGCAGCCACAGGGCTTCCATCTCCTCGAGACTGGCTTCCATGGGGCATCGTCCGGTTTCGGTGAGCCAGTTTTCGATTTGCTGGAAACGGTGCTTGAACTTAGTATTGGTACGGCGCAGGGCAGATTCGGAATCGATCCTTAAATGCCGCGCTAGATTGACTAAGGCAAAGAAAAGATCACCAATCTCGTCTTCTTGGCGTTTGGCTGTGCCCTTGCCTTCTATTTCGGCGCGAAGTTCGCCTATTTCTTCTTCGATTTTGTCCAGCACCTGGGACACCTGGGGCCAGTCAAAACCCACACGGGCCGCCCGTTTTTGGAGCTTTTCCGAGCGCAACAGAGCGGGCATGGCGGAGGGCACGCCATCGAAGATACCGGAGGTGCCTCCTGCACGGCGGGATTTAGCATGGCGTTCCGCAGATTTATGTTCCTCCCATGTATCCACACACTCTTCGATTGTGTCATGGGACATGTCCTCGAACACATGAGGGTGGCGGTGGGTCATCTTGTCAGCAATGGCGATGGCGATGGACTGGAAATCGAAATGCCCACCTTCGCGGCCCATCTGGGCGTAAAACACGATCTGAAACAACAGATCACCAAGTTCCTCCTTAAGCGTGTCCATGTCGCCCTCTTCGATGGCGTCGGCCACCTCATAGGCTTCTTCGATGGTATAAGGGGCGATGGTGTGGAAGGTCTGTTTCTTGTCCCAGGGACAGCCCGTCTCGGGGTTGCGCAGACATTCCATGACATGGAGCAATCGGTCCAGAGGAGATGTCTGCGGGGCCTCCACGATAGTTTCGGATGCGGATTGTTTTTTGTCTGTCACCATGGATTCAACTGCGTTCGTAGCAAATAGTAGGATGATGGCCTTGATAAATCATTGGGAGGCGTATTGTCCATTGGGGGGCCTTGCTTATGGGTTGATAATCCTCCTGTTTTCCTTGATACATGTAGGACCAACAGAAGAAGGGGAATGGATATGATACCCCGTTTTGGATGGGGGCCGTTTGCCGGAATATTGAAGCAGGCAAAAATGCTTACTGGAGCCGATGACCACCGCCTGTTTTTGAAATGGCTGGTCTTTGCCGGGGTCCTGGTTTTTGCTGGTTATCTAATATGGAAACTCGGCCTTCTGGGCCTGCTTTTCTCTAGTGACAAGAGTTTTCTCTCCTTTTTCATTCTGCTCATCTTCATTGGCACCACCCTGCATTGTGCAGTGCGAATCTTTCGTACCTCCAGGGAAATCAATCTCACTCGCTGCATCGGCGAAATTCTTGAAGGCAGTGTCGAAGGCAAGCTCACCCGCGAGAGTGCCGGTGTAGTCTTGAGCGGAAGAACAGCATTGCCGTCATGCATTATGGGTGACTATATCGCCGACCTCATACAAATCTACTTGCACCATGCTGGCGTCAGAAATGAAAACGGCGGCAATGGGGACCCCATAGGGCTCATGGAATCCTATGAGAAGGACCTGAAGAATAGTTCAGAAATCGGCTGGTTCCTGTCTGACATGGTGATCAAGATCGGCCTTCTTGGCACGGTGGTGGGCTTCATCATCATGCTCTCTTCCGTTTCCAATGTAAGCGCCATTGATGCTAGCGTTATGCAGGACATCCTCACCCATATGAGTGGTGGCATGGGGGTGGCACTCTATACCACACTAACCGGGCTTATATGTGGGGCACTGCTGGGCCTTCAGTGCCACTTCCTTGACCGTGGCACGGAAACCCTGGTGGTTATGATGGTGCGGATTTCCGAAGTCCAAGTGATGCCCCGCCTGGGTGGGGGAAGCGAGCTAGGATGAGCAGCACGCGGGCGCGTCGGGGTTACCATACAGACCCCTTCACTGACCTTCTCTTTAACGCGCTGCTCGGGTTCACCTTCCTTTTTTTGGTGGCGATTATGTTTATGAATCCCATCGCCAAGGAAGGGATCATCAACCTCAAGGCCGAATATATCGTTACCGTCTCTTGGCCGGACGGCAATCCTGACGACATCGACGTATGGATAGAAGGCCCCAGAGGCAACCTCGTCTGGTTCCGCAATCCTGAGGCTGGGTTGCTGCATCTCGACCGCGACGATCGTGGCGCGCTTAACGACACTCTTGAAATCGAGGGAGAAACAGTTACCAATCCTCTCAACCAAGAAATCGTCACCATGCGGGGCATTGTTGCCGGGGAATACGTGGTGAATATCCACTATTACGCTTCGGAAACCGAGCAGCCGGTGGATGTCACCGTAAAGGTTGAAAAGATCAACCCCTCTCTCGAGGTGGCTTACTATAAAACGCTGACTCTAAACCATAAAGGTGAGGAAAAAACAGCAGTTCGCTTCAAGTTGACCGCAAGCGGCGAAGTCTGGGGAACCAATTCCCTGCCGAAACAGATTGTGACCATAAAATAAAGCAAGCTAAGGGGGAGAAAGGTGTCCGTAATCATTTTTGGCCTTGTTTTCTGTTTTTTGATTCTAGCAGTTCTTCTACTGTCACTGAATCTCTACACGTCCTTCCATTGGTCCATCAAAGCCACTGCCGTAGTGGTAGTTTCGATCTTCTATATTCTGGGTTATCAGTCGCTGATGGCATTATTGGGCTGGCCCACCTATCAGCCTCTGCCCGAAGAGTTTCGTTTTGTGGGTATGCAGGTATATGAACCCGACAAACTTACCCTATCGGAGGGAGCCATTTATCTGTGGGTAACCTCTATGTCGGAAAACGTAGGCCAAGGCGTACCACGCGCCTACCGGATCGAATACGAAGAAAGCCTCCATCAGAAGTTGATCCGAGCCCGAGTTAAAGACAAGGCCGGGGTGCCGCAGATGGGCAAACTAGTGAGTCCTGAGCTTGGTGATCAATCACTTTCCAATCTAGACCTTTCACGATACGCCGCTCAGAGCGTGGATATCGATTTCTTCGATCTTCCCTCCCTGATCCTGCCAGAAAAGTAAGGGCGTTTTATGATGGCATTATCGGTAAAGAGAAATCTTTTCACCGTTGCCCTGGCTGCTCTGGTTTTAGGAGGATGTCTGGAGGATAATCCCATCTACTTTCCTTTGGATGGGGGGCGGGACTGGTCCTATGGAGTAACACTAGAAAATGCTAAAGGAATCTTCCTCCAGAAATCCTTCGTCACCAACTTACCCAGCAGTAACGTGGAGGGGGAAAAATTGGTCCCTCGGCGTCTGCATAACGGTGAGATCTACTTCTATAAAGAAACAGATGATGGCGTAATGCGGGTGGCTGCTAACCGCCCCGGCACCAGTCTTTCCTGGGAGTCAGAGCCCACTCGTGTGCTGGGCTACCCTCTGACGCCAGGAACTCGCTGGACTCAGAATGAACAGTCCTATCTATTCCACGAGTACATGGGCCAGGGTGATTACAATGAAATAGTCGTGCCCATGCTGATAGTATACGAGATAGAAAGCATGGGTGAGATAGTAGAGGTACCTGCCGGAGTCTTTAATAACTGTATTAAGGTGAAGGGTTTGGGTGAGACCTCGGTACGGGTTAAGACCCCAAATCCCCTGGAAGATTTCATTGACCTCACCGTGGAAACTACCCAGTGGTTCACGCCCCACGTGGGGCTGGTAAAATCAAAATATCACGAAGCCTCGTCAAACCCCCGTATCGTCGGCGGTGATTACGTGAAGGTCCTAGAGAAATTCTGAGCACCATGAGGAAAAGGCTATGAAGAAAGGAACTGGCACAAAGATTCTCTGGGCGTTGACCCTGTTCAATGCAGTCATCCTTCTCTCCATGATCATTGTCTGGGCATGCCGTCATCATAATTATCACGGGAGAGGGCATCACGGGGGCTCCCATCACCAAGGCGGTTACCATCACCAGAAAGAGTCACGGCCCATCCCCGAGCTCACCGGCACCTGGTCGGGGACAAATCGTACCGTATCTGACTTGAAGGGCTTTAAAGAATGGGAGAAAACCATTCACATCACCGAACAGCGGGACCGCCGCTTTAAGGGC
>JASLYJ010000011.1 GCA_030739855.1 Alphaproteobacteria bacterium
CCCTTCGTCTGCGCGACAGGATCCAGGACTACGGGATTGTCTCCGTGGCTGTTCTGGAGCCCGGTGACGAAGTGCTTGCCATCGAAAACTGGGTTATGAGCTGTCGTGTGTTTTCGCGAAGACTGGAATATGTTATGCGCCATCTTATCTCTGAGCGGGCGCGAAAGGCGGGCGTGGAACACCTGCATCTGGTCTATCAGCAGTCTGACCGCAACGGTTTGTTGGTGGATTTGTTGCCGGAACTAGGCTTTGCTTCCGGGGGGGAGAGTGGAGAGGGAGCGGCATGGGTTTCCGCCGCCGATTCCCCCGACGGTATGCCTGCACACCATATGACAATCATCTGTTCTTGAAGAGCTTGAGATCATGATGCTTATTTCCCCAGATCAGGCCCTGACGATCCTGACCGAGGTTTTCCGGGAGGTTTTCGATGAGGAGGGCCTTGTTCTCACGCTGGAGACAACGGCGGACGATATCGAGGAATGGGACAGCCTCAACCAGATCAAGCTCATCATTGGCTGTGAGAAGGCCTTTGATATTCGTCTCAAACCACGAGAGATCAACGGCTTGCAGAATGTGGGCGAGATGGTGGACCACCTGGTCCGTCATTTCTCCAGCGTCTGACTGATTTTCTCTGTCCTTCAGACCCTAGATAGCTGATCAAATGAATACAGGCGCGTATGCTTTTCAGTAGCCCGGGATTTCTTTTTGTCTTTCTGCCTCTGTGCCTTCTGGCCTTTCACCTGACCTTATGGAAAGCTGGGGGAACGGCGGCCATGGGCGTCTCTGTGCTGTTTTCGGTATTCTTCTACGGCTGGTGGAATCCGCCTTATCTAGCGCTTTTATTGGGGTCCATAGGGGGCAACTTCCTTTTCGCGAGGCGGCTTTCCAGAGTCCCTTCGCGCTTCCTTCTGGGCTTGGCTATTATCTTCAACTTGGCCCTACTCGGCTATTTTAAGTACCGTAATTTCTTTCTTGAGAACATAGGTTTTGCCGTAGGGGAGACGTGGTCCTTCGGGACCATTTTCATTCCATTAGGAATTTCCTTTTTTACCTTTCAACAAATAGCCCTCCTTATAGACTCTAACGACGGGGAGGTTTCCCATCCACCCGGGGTGCTGGATTACACCCAGTTCGTGATTTTCTTTCCCCAGCTGATCGCCGGGCCCATCATTCTTTTTCGTGAGCTTTCGGACCAGCTGGCGGACTTGCGTGCCGGGAAGGGAGCGGGCCTGGCCTTGTTTGGTCCCGGCCTGGTGGTATTTCTGATGGGTTTGTTCAAGAAGGTCTGTCTGGCCGACAACATAGCACCCTTTGCCGATATTGTGTTTTCCCATGCCACGGAACTAACCATGCTGGAGGCCTGGGCCGGGGCCGTGGCGTACGCTTTACAACTTTATTTCGATTTCTCCGGTTATTCGGATATGGCCGTGGGGCTGGGGCTGTTGTTTGGGCTGTGCCTTCCCATCAATTTCGACACGCCTTTCCGTGCTGTTTCAATGATTGATTTCTGGAAGCGCTGGCACATGACCATGACCCGGTTCTTCATGATGTATCTCTATGCGCCCGTGGCACTTTCCCTCAACCGTTTTGGACTGGCGCGGTTTACAAGCCAGACCATGCTGTTCCCCCTGACCGTGGCGGCGCCTATCCTGCTTACCTTTCTGGTGGCGGGTTTGTGGCATGGCGCGGGCTGGACATTTATCCTGTTCGGCGCCGTTAACGGGGTGGGGCTGGTGATCAACCATTTGTGGAGGGAGGCAAAGTGCCCGGCCCTACCGCGATTGCTGAACTGGGCGTTGACCATGCTGACAGTGCTTATTTCCCTGGTCTATTTCCGGGCCGCAAGCGTGGCCGATGCCCACGCCATTCTGGCCACGTTCTTTTCCCCCGGCGCTTTGGTCCTGCCTAACTGGCTTTCATGGATGTCCGTGCCCCTTGGCCTGCCCTGGGCCACGCTGGTGGTCTTTACTACAGGTGTTTTCACGATAAAATTCATAACCTGGGTCGCTGCTCTCGGGGTTTTGTCGCTGGTGATGCCGAACCCAGCCAAGGACTATGACCGTCTGGTTCCCACACCGTTTCTGGCCGTTATCAGCGCGGTTCTTGTCTGGATGGTGTTGGGTTGGCTCGATGAGCCGCGAACCTTCCTTTACTTCCAATTCTAGGTAAAACCATGTTTTTTGTTTGGCGGCGCTTTCTTCTGGTTCATCTTCCCTTGGCCTTGTTGGGAGTCGCCCTCGCCGCCGAGGGGATAGCTATTCTTTTGAAAGATATTCCTCTGCGGCGGCATGATCTTGATAAAATCACCGTTGCTTTGAAGCAAGGTGGCCAGTCCGCGGATGTGCTGGTGTTCGGCGATAGCGTCACCCAGGATGTTCTCAAGACGTACAGGATCGCACCTGACGGACGGGTGGCCAATCTCACTACCAATATGGCGAGCGGCGTTGTCGGGGTCATGTTCCTCCTGAAGCGTTATCTGGAGATCAATCCTTCGCCGCGCCACCTTGTTCTGGTGGCGAGTCCGGAGTTCCTCAGCTATGACCCGGAGGGAAAGACGGCCGAGGTTTACGTCACGTCTGTCTTTCGTGAAGAAGGCGAGGTGGCGTGGCTGTCCCGCCACATGCCGGAGGTGTTGGAGAAAACCAGGGAGCCGGCGGTTTTCAATCTAGAAGGAAAAATCGGATATCCCCTGCTTGCTGTGATAGCACCACGGCCAGACGGAATACCGGAAGGGAAAGTTCTGCCGGTTCCGGACTTGGCCCCGGAGGAGGGCCCCATATCCGAGGCAGCGTTACAAAGCGTGAGGGGCCGTATTGGCACGGAACTGGGACCGACACCTGTCGTGAAGGTGGTGTTGGGAGAAATCTGTGATCTGGCGAAAATACATGATTTTCAGGTCCGTGTGCTGCGTGCTCCTATCCCTGCTGAAGTCATAGCCGGGTGGCGTGTCAGTGGTGCACTTGCTGATTTCCAGAATCAGATGGATTCAGTGCTGGCTGCTTCCTGTCCGGATATTCGATTCGAAAATTTCGGTGCCTGGGGCGAGCTGCCAACAACTGCTATGCGTGAGTCCGACCATCTACGCCGTCCAGGGTGGACCAACCGCTATGCTCTGGTTCTGAGGGAGTTTGTCGACTCCCTCCCCTAGAGGAAGAATCGTCTTTCCTGTTTTTCTTTCCACGGCGTGGTTGTGAGGTTGTCGGTGCAGAGCATGTTGACCATCCCAGTAATGTGCATTAAGTCACTTTCTCCTTGAATATCCATCCATAAGATCATGACGCATTCTTCTTTTACACCTACGGAAAGCACACTCCCACGTTTATTCAACGAGATGGCGGCGGTTTGTGCCGGACTCGCTGTGCCGTTCATCGCTTTTGGGCCGGGGGGTATGGGTGTAGCCATTGCTATGTGTATTCTGGCCATGGCGTTGAGTTCAGATCGCTCCTTGTTTTTCTCATACACTTGGCATCAGGCCTTTACTATTGTGGGCATGGCTGTCCTGTTCGTTTTTGCCTGCTGGCTTGTCAGTGCCTTAGGTTCATTCGAGATAGGACGATCTCTTGAAAAATGGGGGCGTACATTCTTCTTTGTTTTTCTAGCCGTTATGCTGTGGCGGCTTTTGTCAGAAAGTCCTAGGGCCCTGGAACTTTGTTTGCGTGCGGTTATCTTCGGTTCACTAGCCTGTGGAATCTTCGTTCTTTTGTGCCAATTTTTTATGCCAGAGACGCCAGATTTTCTGAAATATAGCTCCATCGGTAATCTTTTCACTATTCAGAAAGGCTACGGTTCTGTCGCGGCATGTCTCATACCGGCAACTCTTGTGGCTGGCTTCGTGCTAGGTGGAAGATGGCGTTGGCTGGGGGTTATCTGTGCGCCTGTGCTGTTTGGCGTAGTCTATTCCATATGGCAGCCGCCAATACCAAGCCGTGCCGGTCTGCTGGGATTGAGCGGAGGCATACTTATTCTTTGCTTTTGGGTACTGATACGGACACTGCCGCATCATCTGGCATGGATGGCGACGATCGTCATCACGGTCTTGTTGTCCTGGACTATCATCAGCCGCCTGCCAGCACCGCCGATTACAGATGAGACCAGTTTCGAGATTCCCTTCAGCCTCATTGACCAGCACCGTCAGATTATCTGGGGATTTACCTTGGAAAAGGCAAAAGCCGCGCCCTGGTTCGGCCACGGACCGGATGTGGTCAACCGGCTGCCAGGGGCGGATGTGTGGATACCAAATTTCCGCCAGGAATACATCCCCGCCCACCCCCATAACTGGGCCCTAGAGATATTAGCTGAGACTGGTGGAATCGGGTTCTCGGCCCTTGTGGTGGCCTTGTTTCTGTTTCTGCGTGAACTCGTCCGCGCTACCCCTAATATCGTGATTGCCGGAATTCTGGCACTTAACGGGGTCTTCTGGGCGGCGGGGCTAGTCAATGTCTCGTTCTGGTCGGCGTGGTGGCAGGGAACTTACCTACTGCTTTCCGCTCTTCTTATAGCTGCCATGGAAAAAGAAAAAGCCTGATTATGCACCGTTACCCAATGGATGTAGTGGCGCTATTTTCTACATGAACGGTGCGAGTGGGGAAGGCAAAAGCCGCTCCTTCTTCCTCGACGATCTTCTTGATGTCGATCATGTTCGCATTGAGCACGTCGCTCCATGCCAGCCAATCCGTGGTTTTTGTGAAATAATAAAGATCGAGATTGATGGAGGAACTCCCAAACTCCACCAAATGGACTTTTTGGACGTCATCTTGGGCCACATCGGGGTGGTTCGCTAGATAGGTCCTGATCTTTTTGACAATTGCTTCCATTTGCGCGGCGGTAGTGCTGTATTCCAGGCCAATAGTCATTTTGATCCTCCGATGAGTCATGCGCGACCAATTGACCACGGGAGCATCGGCGAGTTTGGCGTTGGGGACAGTAATCAGGGCCTTGGAAAAAGAGCGGATTTTTGTCGCCCGCAGCCCGGTAGATTCTACGGTACCTTCCACGAAAGGGGTCTCAATCCAGTCGCCTTTGGTAAAGGTCTGGTCTATGAATATGGTCAGGCCACCGAACACGTTGGAGACGGTATCCTTAGCGGCTAGCGCCACGGCCATGCCGGCAAGGCCCAGTCCACCGAGAAAGGCTGCCACATTTATTCCCCATTCCTGAAGAATTGCCATAAGGCCGAGGAAGGCGATGACGATTTTGGAGGCGCGAATGAAAAAGCTCTTTAGGTCTTGGGTGAGGGCGGTTCCGAAAGCGCCGGAAAGGTGATCAAAGAAAAAGGAGAGCGGCACCACCATGTTGTAGGTTATCCAGAAAATAAGAAAGGTGGTTAAAGAGCCGGCCACCGCAAGATGGAAGGTGTGGGTCTGGGTGGCCAACGGCAGCAAGTTGATAGCAGCTAGAAATCCGAGAATGATGAAAAGAAACCGCAGCGGGTCTCGTAATGCATCGATGATGTTATCGTCCAGGTCGGTTCTAGTTTTCCTTGCTAGGCGCTTAGCAAAATCAGTGACTATGGTAGAGAATAATTTGCGTAGAAACAGAAAGCCCACGAAGACGGCACCGGCCAGTGCCCAGTCGGCTAGGGAAATCCCTTTTATGGAATCACCAGAAAGAATAGCGCTCAGGTCTTGTAGCCAAAGGTCCATTTGTTCCACGCTGTAAGTCGCCGTTACGCGAGAGAGATCCCGTTAATGTTGTTAACGAAACCGCGGTAAAACGCCGCAATTCACATTTATTTTTCCACCGCAATAGGGGATTATTTAAACCATTACAAGGGCATAAGTCGGATAATGGAAAAATTTTCCTAAATTTTCCGGTTGGCTAAGAGCCGTTTTTTTGCATAAAAATTACCAATTACTTATTAAATCGTGTACAATCTGGGCTCGGTCGCCGCTTTAAGGGGCCGAGTGCGCCGGTTTCGATACGCTTATGGACGGGCGCCGTTGGGGTATCATATTGCTCATTATAGAGGATGTGGTCATGTGTGTGATGTTTCGTATTCCATAATCTTCTGGATAATTGAGTTCGGCGTGGCGGGTGTTCCGTTCGGCGTTGTTTGACGTTGGGTGGTAGGTCGCTTCTCCAAGCATTGGTTCCCCTGTGCGGTGAGCATATAACGCCGCTTCAGAAGTGAAGAGATCGGCGTGTTAAGAGCACCGGAGCGTAAGGTAGCTCCAAGAGGAGGAAGATTATGACCAGTTTTGCATTGCCCGCTATTCCCCAGGACGGCGGGTTGCGTAAATACCTTCGGGATATCCAGGCTTTTCCGATGCTGGAACAGCAGGAAGAAGTCGCGCTCGCCAAGCGTTGGCGTGAGCATGACGATACCGAATCTGCCCACAAGCTCGTTACCAGCCATCTCCGCCTCGTGGCAAAAATTGCCCGTGGGTACCGTGGCTATGGCCTGCCCCTAGCCGACCTGATTTCGGAAGGTAATGTTGGGCTTATGCGGGCGGTTAAGGGGTTTGACCCCGAGCGCGGGTTTCGGCTTGCCACCTATGCCATGTGGTGGATTAGAGCAGCGATTACGGAATACGTCCTGCGTTCGTGGTCTATCGTGAAGATTGGCACGGTAGCTGCGCAGAAGAAGCTATTTTTCGGCCTGCGCAAGATCAAAGACAGGCTCAAAATTATCGATGCCGGAGAATTATCGCCGGAACAAACCGCGCGGATCGCCGAAGCGATGGACGTGCCCGAAGAAGATGTGACCATCATGAATCGCCGGTTTTTGGCTGGTGACGCATCCCTTAACGTGCCATTGACAGGAGAAGATGCCACCGAGCATCTGGATCTTCTTGTGGATGACAGGGAGGATCAGGAAACTCTTCTCCAGAAAAGCGAAGAAGGGCAACTACATCGCCGCATGCTGAATCGTGCCCTGGCCACGCTGAAGGATCGGGAACGCCATATCATCACCGAGCGCCGTCTGAAGGAAGAGCCCTCTACCTTGGAAAGCCTTGCTAAAATTTATAGCATCAGCCGCGAACGGGTGAGACAGATTGAAGTCCGCGCTTTTGAAAAATTGCGTGAGGCTATGCTCGAGGATTTACCAGAATCCGGAGCAACTACCCTTCTTTGAGTATTTCTGGAGTGTGTCTTGCACCTTAATTTCCATGGTGTAGGACAATCGCTGAGAACAATGCATATCCGGATTTTCCTGGCACTTTCACCGTTCCTGCTGGATAAATGCCTAATTGCGGGAGCTGACTACAAGGCGGACGTGTTGAAATTTGGTTTATGAAACAGGCAAGCTGTCGTCTATCCGTCTGCACGTCTGGTCGTGGCTTGGTAGAAATCACGGGGGATATTTCCGGTTGGATCTTGGAGCAGTCTATGGAAAACGGCTTGCTAACGGTTTTCTGCCAGCATACCTCAGCCTCGCTTGTCATCCAGGAAAATGCGGACCCATCCGTTCTCCTTGATCTCAATGATTTTTTTGAGCGAGTGGTAGACGACGATCCTTCCCTATACAGGCACAGGGCAGAAGGTGCCGATGACATGCCTGCCCATATCCGTTCGGCATTAACCCAGAGTCAGCTCTCCATCCCTGTGACCAGTGGGCGCATGGTATTGGGCACATGGCAGGGCATCTATATTTTTGAGCACCGTACACGCAGTCACGAACGTACCCTGGCACTCCATCTGGTAGGGGAATAGGGAAATCTAAGCCCAGGGGAAAGGCTGCGGTTCACCGTAATCACCAATATAGCTGATATGGGTGACGAGCCCCGTTTCAGGTCGCCAGAAATGGAGGTAGCAGGCCGGTGGTTCACTAATCCACTGTGCTGGAGATTCCTGCCCTAGATCCAACGCCACCTGGAACCCAGGTGATGGCGCTGTGCATACCACTGTTTCATGCCAGCGCAGATGCACCGGCCGGTGTAAATGACCACAGACGATACGCTCCACGTGGTGATGCTGCGAAACCATAGCGCCCAAAGCATCGGAATTGCCGCACATCATAGTGTCCATATGGGTAATACCGGAAACACAAGGCGGATGGTGCATGAGGATCATGGTGGGTCGCGAGGGGGATTCATTCAGGCATTCGTCAAGCCAGGCAATCTGGGAATCATCAAGCCAGCCTCCGGGTTCTCCTGGCACTAGGGTGTCGAGCGCTACCAGGCGCAGCGGAAAATCTTCCACGGTGTAGTTCAGAAAATCGCAATCCTTGTTCGTGGGTTCGGGGAAATAGCCTTGATCCGCGAAGGCCTCTCGCAGGGCGCTACGGTTGTCATGATTGCCAGGGATGAGATAGGCCGGACATTCTAGAGGTGCTAGAATCTCGCGTAGATAGGAATATTCCTCAGGGTTGCCCTGATCGACAAGGTCACCGGTGGCGATGACAAGGTCGGGAGTGAGAACGGAGAGGTGGTCAACACAGTCACGTAGCAACGCACCTGTATCAATTCTCGTGAAGGGTAGGTCTCCTCCCACATCCGAGGGAAGCTTGATGTGCATGTCACTTATCTGGGCGATAATCATGGAAGGGAAGAGGCCGCCCCGGGGATGGTCACAACGCCCTATTCGTCATAGGACACAAGAGCGGTAAAGGGAACATCGAGCTTATCGCGACCGTTGAGGAAAGTCAGTTCGATTAGACAGGCCGCGCCCTCGACTTCCGCGCCCGCCTGTCGGAGCAGTTTGATGCTGGCAGTCATGGTTCCCCCGGTAGCTAGAAGGTCGTCGAGGACAACAACCTTTTGCCCTGGTTCGACACAATCGGCTTGTACTTCGATGGTGTCGGTTCCGTACTCGAGATCATAGGTAAAGGAAGTGGTTTTTCCGGGAAGCTTCCCCTTCTTGCGTACCATGGCGAAACCACAACCAAGTTTAAGCGCCAGTGGTGCGGCCATAAGGAAACCACGGGATTCTATCCCGGCAAGAATATCGGGGTTGTAGTCCCTCACGGAGGCAGCCATCCGCCCCATGGCTACTTGCCAGGCATCGGGATGCGCTAAAAGGGTGGAGATGTCATAGAAAAGAATTCCAGGTTTGGGAAAATCGGGAATTGCGCGGATATGGTCTTTCAGATCCATATAACAAAAATTCCACTATTATTGACTGTGGTCATTGGCTTGCGTGGGGACATGGTACCCCTTGTAGGGCTTGTAGGCAATTTCCCTAAGGCAGGCCGTGTATGGAGAAGAAAAAAGGGGGTCATGAGTGTAGCGTATTTGCAGTATTTGTAGGAATAGGGCAGGCTCCGGGGCGTTTTATTGGGGAATGGGATGCCTTATGACGGAAATACTGAAAACAACCCTGACCACGTGGATTATGGTGTCTATGATCGCCGGGGCACTATTTGGTACCTTCATTAATTTTCAGGGACTTGAAGAATCTGCTTTCGTGCAGGAGTTTCTCGTGGAGGGAGTGTTCAGCGTCATCGGCGCTATCTTCATTTCAGCCCTGAAGATGCTCGTGGTTCCCCTAGTTTTTGTTTCTCTGGTCTGTGGAGTGACATCCCTTGGGGATATTAGCGCGCTTGGCCGTATTGGCTGTAAAGCTCTCATCCTGTACCTGTTGACCACCGCCCTTGCCGTTACCATCGCCTTGGCGCTGGCGGTGTTTGTCTCACCTGGAGGGGATTATATTCTCAACTCCGGAGGGGAAAGTTTCACGGCACGGCCGCCGCCGCTCCTATCCAAGGTGCTAACCGATCTGGTGCCCAGTAATCCCATTGCTGCCATGGCGGACGGAAACATGCTGCAAATCATTGTCTTCGCCATCCTCTTCGGGGTTTCCATGACGCTTGTGAGAGAACAAGGCGGCCGGATCAGAGATTTCTTTAGCGATCTCAACGGAATAATAATGAAGATGGTGGGGTTGATCATGTATCTGGCCCCCATTGGTGTTTTCTGCCTGGTTGCGAGGACTTTTACCCTTCAGGGGGCAGATGTGATCATGCCTCTGGCGGGATATTTTCTGGTTGTTATAACCTCTCTGCTGCTTCACGCTGGGGGGAGTTTTAGCCTGTTGCTAAAGCTGGTCGGCGGCCTTGACCCCCTGATTTTTTTCAAGAAATTGCGCACCGCTATTGCCTTTGCCTTTAGCACCGCCAGCAGTAATGCCACCATCCCGGCGACCCTGAGCGTGGTGGAAGACAGACTAGGGGTGAAAAAATCCGTTGCCGCCTTTACCGTACCGCTGGGGGCTACTATCAATATGGACGGCACCGCTATCATGCAGGGGGTGGCAACGGTGTTTATCGCTAATGTCTACGGCATCGGGCTTGGGATGAGTGATGTTGTCACGATTGTTCTGACTGCGACCCTGGCCTCAATCGGTACCGCAGGTGTGCCCGGGGTGGGGTTGATCATGCTCACCATGGTACTGACTCAAGTGGGGCTCCCGGTGGAAGGAATCGCTCTGATATTAGGTGTTGATCGCTTGCTGGACATGGTCCGCACGGCGGTAAATATCACCGGTGATGCCACCGTGACCTGTATTGTGGCCAAGAGCGAGAATGCCCTTGACCGGGATATATTCAGCGATCCAGCAGCCGGCGTGGTGCAGGCGTCACCGTAGGAAAGATGAAGAACAGCAAAACCGCGGCCCTGAAAGACCGCGGTTTTATCATGATCAACAAGTGGCTGGGAAAAAAGCTACTGTGTTGCTGATTTCAAGTAGGCGATGATGTCCTTGCGCATGCCTTCTTTCTTGATTCCGGGGAAGTGCATTTTGGTGCCCGGGACCAATTTTTTAGGTGCGATGATCCACTGATCCATGGTGGCTTCATCCCAGGTGATGCCAGATTTCTTCAGGGCGTCGGAATACTTGAATCCTTCAGAAGTGCCCGCCTTGCGGCCGAAAACGCTATACAGGTTGGGACCTACCTTCTTCTTGCCGCCAGCTTTAAGGGTGTGGCACATTTTGCATTTCTTGTAGGCCTTTTTGCCCTTTTCGATGTCACCATCGGCAAGGGTCGGCCCCACAGCGCCCGCCACAAACAGGACGCCGATGAAGGCAGCAATCAAAAACTTAATTTTAGACATCCATCACTCCACAATCGAAAAGATTATACGGACAAAATCTTCAGCAACTATCGCATGCGTGCCCGCCGATGCACAACCGGTCTTGGGGCGACTTTCCGACGCAGCCAAACGGTTTTGCTGACATCCCATATTTTCGTAAGATTATGGCATTTTTGCGATCTTTTCCTTACATCTGGTACGGCACGTATCTAACTATCCGGCCTTCCTATCCTTCTTCTTCAAAACTGCCTGCGCTGCTGCCAAGCGAGCAGTGGGAACACGAAACGGCGAACATGAGACGTAGTCCAAGTCGACCTTTTCGCAGAAACTTATGGAAGCGGGATCGCCGCCATGTTCTCCGCAAATGCCCAACTTGAGGTCCTTGCGGGTAGCGCGGCCGCGTTCGGCGGCAATGGACACGAGCTCGCCTACGCCGTCGGTGTCAAGGCTGACGAAGGGATCGCGTTCGAAAATTCCTTGTCTCTGATAGGCAGGGATAAAATTTCCTGAATCGTCACGAGATAGCCCAAATGTTGTCTGGGTCAGGTCGTTGGTGCCGAAGCTAAAAAATTCTGCTGTTTCCGCAATCTGACCAGCACATAACGCTGCTCGCGGCAATTCAATCATGGTGCCGACCTTATAGGGAGGACGGGTAGCAGCATCGGGGAATACTTCTTCGGCCACGGAGTCGATCACATCCTTAAGAATAGCGAACTCCTTCTCGTCAACTACTAAAGGAATCATGATTTCTGGGTCCACCGCCTTACCGCTGACGCCGGTTACTTTCTTGATGGCCTCAAAGATGGCTCTGGCTTGCATCTCGCTGATTTCTGGATAGGTGATGGCAAGACGACAGCCACGGTGGCCAAGCATGGGATTGGATTCCTTGAGGCGCTCAATATGTTGCGCTACGGCTTCAGGCGTAATGCCGGTGGCCTTCGAAAACACTGAAATGTCTTCGTCGCTATGGGGCAGAAATTCATGAAGCGGCGGATCAAGAAGCCGGATCGTCACTGGCAAACCGTCCATGATTTCGAATAGTTCAATAAAGTCCTGGCGCTGCATGGGCAGTAGCTTGAAAAGCGCCTTCCGTCGGCCTTCCTCGTCCTCGGCCATGATCATCTCGCGCACAGCAATGATACGCTCCTTGTCGAAGAACATATGTTCGGTTCGGCACAGCCCAATCCCCTCGGCACCGTAGCGGCGGGCCATTTTAGCGTCGGTTGGGGTTTCGGCATTGGCGCGCACCTTCATGCGGCGGATTTCATCCGCCCATTCAATGATCTTGGTAAAGTCATTGGAAAGTTTCGGCTCGATGGTTGCGACCTCACCCAACATAACCTCTCCGGTACCGCCATCGATGGTGATTTTATCACCTTTCTTGATGGTCATGCCCTGGACCCTCATTGACCCGGCATTGGTATCGATGACTATACCCTGCGCCGAACAAACACAGGCACGCCCCATACCCCGGGCGACAACGGCGGCGTGGCTTGTCGCACCGCCACGAGTGGTGAGGATACCCTGTGCTGCGTTCATACCGTGAATGTCATCAGGGCTGGTTTCCACGCGCACTAAAATGACTGGTTCCTTAGCGGCATGCTTCTCGGCCGCATCTGCGGTAAACATCACGGCGCCGTGTGCGGCGCCGGGAGAAGCCGGTATGCCTTTAGAAATAACGTTACGTTCTGCCTTGGGATCTATCATAGGATGCAAAAGTTGTTCCAAGGAGATGGGGTCCACGCGTTGCAGAGCTTCGCTTTTTGTGATCAGGCCTTCCTCTTCCATATCTACAGCGATTTTTAACGCCGCCGCCGCAGTACGTTTTCCGCTACGGGTTTGAAGCATCCATAGCTTGTGTTTTTGAACCGTGAACTCGATATCCTGCATATCGTGGTAGTGGGTTTCGAGCCTGTTCCGAACCTCGTTCAATTGAGCAAAAATATCGGGCATGCTTTCCTCCATGGAGGGCAAATCCGAGTCGTTGGAGTTCTTGGCGTGATTAGTCAGCGGGTTTGGCGTACGAATGCCTGCTACCACATCCTCGCCCTGGGCATTGATTAGGAACTCGCCGTAGAATTCCTTGGCCCCATGGGAGGGATTGCGGGTGAAAGCTACGCCTGTAGCGCAATCATCGCCCATGTTTCCGAACACCATAGCCTGCACGTTCACCGCCGTACCCCAGTCGCCGGGAATGTCATGGATACGCCTGTATTCCACGGCTCTGGGAACCATCCAGCTTCCGAAGACTGCGCCTATAGCCCCCCAGAGTTGATCCCGAACGTCTTGGGGGAATGGTCTTCCGAGATCCTTTTCAACCAAACTCTCGTAATCCTTCACCACATCCTGCCAGATTTTTCCCGTCAGTTCTGTGTCCTGCTCCATGCCATGGTTTTTCTTATGCTGGTCGAGAATTTCCTCGAAATGCTCGAGTTCAACCCCCATCACTACATTGCCGTACATTTGGATGAAACGACGATAGCTATCATATGCAAAACGGGCATCACCAGAACGTTTCTCCAGCCCTTTGACTGTTTTGTCATTAAGGCCAAGATTAAGCACGGTATCCATCATCCCTGGCATGGAGACCCTGGCACCTGAACGCACCGACAGAAGCAGTGGATTTTCCGGATCCCCGAAGATACAGCCAGTGATTTTCTCAACTTTTTCCACCACTGCATCCACTTCTTCCTTGAGGCCTTTGGGATAGGTCTCATCATTTTCAGCGTAATGGGCGCAAACTTCTGTCGTGATGGTAAGCCCCGGAGGCACGGGAAGACCAAGATTGCTCATTTCAGCAAGGTTGGCACCCTTGCCGCCGAGCAGATTGCGCATCGTTGCCTCACCCTCAGCAGAGCCACTTCCGAAGCTGTATACCCATTTTGTCATATATTTTGTTTCCCCCGCGTAGAAAACCCAGCAAAGCTCGCCTTCACTGGGTCCTATATCAACGCCACAGAACTGCGTCAGTTCGTAAGTTTTTCGTATTTTGCCATGAGCTCCTCCTGAGTTTCCACGTGGTCAGGATCCTTGGGGATGCAATCTGCCGGACAGACCGGTACACATTGTGATTCTTCAAAATGGCCAACGCATTCCGTACAAAGCGCGGGGTCAATCACGTAGATTTCGTCCCCTTCAGTGATTGCTTCATTAGGACAGACTGGTACACATGCATCGCAGTTCGTGCATTCCTCAGTGATGATCAAAGCCATTGCTGAAACTCCTTGGCTTACATGATGTCGATCATGATGTCGATTCAAACACGCATGATGCTAAAATACACCTCGCACATCGGACCCGGGATGCTTGGAAATCATTAATTTTCATAGGCACATGGGGCAAGGGAACAAGACCATAAAAAACTAGTTATCCGACTGTCAATAGATCGTGGTGGACACCTTTAGACTTTTTCATTACGAAAATCTTGGAGCTAGCTGGCGGTTTTGTCCCCACCTTCGTCATTTCCCTCGCTCTCGCCCTCTTCTTCTGTGGGTAGGCACAACTCCGCCATTTTTTCATAGACGGCATGGCGTTTTCGAAGGTTGTATTCGGCCTCGGCGACAAGCTTCTCGAAGCGTTCGGGGTCCCGCCGCTGGACCATGGCGAAGCGGTCCTCGGTCATCAGGTAATCGGTGAGAGAAATGGTGGGTGGCTTGCTGTCAATTTTAAGCGGTTTTTCACCGGCTTCGAAACGCCGCGGATCGAAACGGTAGAGGGGCCAATAGCCGCTTTGTACCGCCAGTTCCATCTGACCGATACTCTCGGACAACTCATAGCCATGCTCAATACAGGGAGAGTAGGCAATGACTATAGAGACGCCGTCATATGATTCTGCTTCCTTGATAGCGTTGACGGTCTGGATGTCCTTGGCGCCGTAGGCGCACGAAGCCACGTAGATATTACCATAGGCCATGGCCATCAATCCCAGGTCTTTTTTCGGTAGCATCTTGCCTGCAGTGGCGAATTTTGCCGCTGCACCCATGGCGGTAGCCTTGGATTGCTGGCCACCAGTATTGGAATAAACCTCGGTGTCCATTACCAGGATGTTGACATCTTGGCCTGAGGCCAGAACATGGTCGAGACCACCATAACCGATGTCATAGGCCCAGCCGTCGCCACCGATGATCCAGACATTCTTGCGCACCAAATAATCAGCCAATTGATTGAGCTGCTTCGTATCCGGTCCCTTGAGCTTGGTAAGCTTGGATCGCAGGGTTTTTACCCGCTTGCGCTGCTCGATGATCCCGGTGTCGTTGCTCATGTCGGCCTCGAGAATTTCCATCACCAGCTTGTCGCCAATCTTAGATGCCAGCTTGGTCATCAGCCTGGCGGCATGAGCTTTATGCTGGTCGAGAGCCAGCCGCATGCCTAGACCGAACTCAGCGTTATCCTCGAATAGTGAGTTAGACCAAGCGGGGCCGCGTCCCTCGCAGTTAGTTGTATAGGGCGTGGTCGGTAGGTTTCCACCGTAAATGGTCGAACATCCGGTGGCGTTGGCGAAGATGGAGCGATCACCGTAGAGTTGTGTAATTAATTTTATATACGGTGTTTCACCACAGCCGGCACAGGCTCCGGAGAACTCGAACAAGGGCTCGGCAAACTGCGACATTTTGACGTTGCGTTTGAGCAGGGTGCGGTCGGCCTCAGGGAGATCGAGGAAGAAATCCCAGTTTTCCGCTTCCGGATCGCGCAGGGGGGCATGGGGCACCATCTCTAGTGACAGGCGTTCAGGGTTTTCCTTGTCCTTTCCGGGGCATATCTTCACGCATAATTCGCAGCCAGTACAGTCTTCGGGGGCAACCTGAACGGTGTATTTAATATTGTCACCGAATTCTTTGCCCTTGTAATCCATGGCCTGGAAGGTCTCGGGCTGGCCATCGAGCTTGTCCTTGCCATAGACCTTGATACGAATGGCGGCATGGGGACAGACGAAGGCACATTTGTTGCACTGGATACAAAGTTCGGGAATCCAGGTGGGGATTTCTGTGGCCAGGTTACGCTTTTCCCATTGGGTGGTTCCCGACGGCCAGGTGCCGTCGGTGGGGAAGGCGCTGACGGGGAGAAGATCTCCCTTGCCGGCGATCATCATGGCCGTCACCTGTTTGACGAACTTGGGCGCCTTGTCTGGCACAACTGGCGGAATATCAAACTTAGAGGTGGCCTGTTTTGGAATGGAAACCCGCTTCAGATGAGCCAAGGTCTGATCCACGGCAGCGAAGTTCTGGTCCACTACCTTTTGGCCTTTCTTGCCATATGTCTTTTCAATGGCGCCCTTAATCTGAGCGATGGCTTCTTCACGAGGCAGGACGCCGGATATGGCAAAAAAACAGGTCTGCATAATGGTATTGATACGCCGCCCCATGCCGGTTTTTTCGGCTACCTTACGGGCGTCGATGACATAAAGCTTGAGCTTCTTGTCGATGATAGTTTGTTGCACAGAACGTGGAAGCTTGCCCCATGTCTCGTTCTTGCTGTGAGTGGTGTTGAGCAGGAAGGTGGCGCCGGTGGCGGCACGTTCCAGTACGTCGATAGTGTCGAGAAAGCTGAAGACGTGGCAGGCCACAAACTCGGCTTTGTCGATCAAATAAGACGATTGGATCGGACTGGGACTGAAACGCACATGGGAAACGGTAACGGACCCCGCCTTCTTTGAATCATAGACGAAATAGCCCTGGGCAAAATTGTCGGTATTTTCAGCAATGATCTTGATTGAGTTCTTGTTGGCGCTGACCGTGCCGTCGGATCCAAAGCCGAAGAACACCGCCCGCTTCACGCCATCAGGTTCGGTGTTGAAGGATTCGTCTACCTTCAGAGAGAGATGGGTCACATCGTCGGTAATGCCGACTGTGAAGTGAGGCTTTGGCTTGTTTTCGTTAAGCTCGTCGAAGATAGCCTTGACCATGGCGGGGGTAAATTCCTTGGAAGACAACCCATAGCGTCCACCGATGACCACCGGGTCCGTGGCGGCGGGACGCTGTCCGGCGGCCTTGGCCTTGGCCAGCGCTGTGATGACGTCAGTGTAGAGTGGTTCACCAAGTGCACCTTGCTCTTTTGTTCTGTCGAGCACGGCTATAGAGCGAACGGTAGGCGGCAGGGAGGCAATGAAACTGTCTAGCGGGAAGGGTCGGAAAAGGCGGACCTTAAGCACACCCACTTTACCAAGTCGATGGTGTTCAGACCTCCTCCGATCACTTTTTTCCCCTTCCTTATTAAGGTAGTCCACTGTTTCATGAACGGTCTCGGCGCCCGAACCCATGATGATTATTATGCGCTCGGCTTCCGGATCGCCTGTATAATCGAACAGGTTGTAGCGTCGTCCGGTCAGGGTGGCAAACTGGTCCATGACCTCTTGGACGTGGTCGGGGCAGACGGTGTAAAAGGAATTGCGCGATTCCTGCATCTGAAAAAAGGTGTCAGGATTATGGGCGGTCCCGCGTACTACCGGTTTGTCGGGATTTAGGGCTCTGTCACGGTGGGCGGCGATCAAATTTTCGTCCATCATGGCGAGCTAATCGTCGTTGCTAAGTTCCTCGATCTTGGCCACTTCGTGAGAGGTACGGAAACCATCGAAGAAATGCAGGAAGGGAATGCGCGAGCGCAGGGTAGCCGCCTGGCCGATACAGGTCATATCGTGGGCTTCCTGCACCGAACCTGAGGCAAGTAAGGCAAAGCCGGTCTGACGGCAGGCCATGACGTCGGACTGGTCACCGAAAATAGACAGGCCGTGGGTTGCCACGGTACGTGCTGATACATGCATGCAATATGATGTCATCTCACCGGCGATCTTGTACATATTGGGGATATAGAGAAGCAGGCCCTGAGAGGCAGTAAACGACGTGGTTAGAGCGCCGGTCTGTAGCGAGCCATGAACTGCGCCCGCGGCGCCACCTTCGGATTGCATTTCAATGACGGTGGGGATGTTGCCCCAGATGTTCGTATGTCCGTTTGCCGACCAGAGATCGGCCATTTCCCCCATGCCAGATGATGGAGTGATGGGATAAATGGCGATGACTTCGTTGGTGCGATGAGCGACCGAAGTGACGGCTTCCGCGCCTTCAAGAGCTACAAGATTTGGTTTTGCCGCCGCTTTTACCTTGCGGGATCCCTTTTTTCGTATTTTTTCGCCTGATACAGCCTTTGTATTTCCGTTTTCAGCACCAACTTTTTTCTTTGTCATTTGCCCTCTACTTCCTTTTTTTATGAGTTCCGGGTAGAGATCCTGGGGAAGATATTTTTAGCATATTCTCTAGAATTTTTACCAGTCAGCTGAACTCCTCGTGGAGAAGGGATAATGAGAAATCCGATGTCTGCGATGCAATGACATATTCGTCTGGACGCTGATGAAACCATGCGTAAAATGCGCCTTACTAAAAGTCATTTTTTAAAGTCATTCTAATGAAGACAGAATACCACAGAATTTTTTGCATCGCAATATAAATGTGCAGTCGCAACATAAATGCACAGTATGACTAGTAAAATAACAAGTAAAATGACATTGCAACTGCACAAATTTTACCAATAAAGACTGAGAATGAAGAAAAAACATAGGAAAAAAGTAACTATGACTGAAATATCACTCAGCCACGATATGGATTTTAAGGATCTTTACGACCGTGAAGGACTAAAAAAAATTGATGATTTGTTTCTTGAGCATTTAGGGGTGGCAGATGAGGGATTGCGCGACCGATTATTGGAGGCTCGTGCCACGCCAGACGAACTGGAACGCCTCGACGAATCCAGTCTGTTAGTGGAAATTGCGCCCCATCTTGAGGATTTTTTAGGCCATTTTTTTTCCATCGCTCCGACCCTGCGTAAATTGTCTGAGCGGGATAACGAGTTGGCATCGGTCCAGATATGTAAGCGCCAGTTCGTGCAACGCCGCGCCGCCAAGGCTCATCCGGCTGAGGACGCGGAAGGGTTCGATGGGCCTGCACTTGAGAAGAGATTAGCCGACGAGTTTGGTTGTTCAAAAGGGTACTTCGACCAGTTAACGTTCGCCAAACATGTTCTCGGTTGGCTGGAGGACGAAGAGGCCAACGCTGAATCCATTGACCTAGCAGAACATTACGCTGCTTGGGCGGGCCATACCAAGGCCGGGCGTGAACATCACAGGGATGATGTACTGTTTCATCTTATTGAAAAACTTGACCATTTTAATCTTGTGCCCACCTCAACCGAAGAGATAAACGGCGTCACTGCAATGAAACAACCTGAGGGTAAGCCCCTCTATCGCCGTGACGGGTTTTCGCTGACTGACAAAGGCATGGATTTCGTGGGCGCGTATGATCATGCTAATTACTGTGTCATTTGCCATGACCGCGAGCGCGATTCCTGTTGCACGGGAGCTCGCGATAAGAAAACTGGAGATTTCAAGGATAACCCCTTGGGGGTCTCTCTCATCGGTTGTCCGCTTGATGAGCGCATTTCCGAAATGCACAAGGTTAAGGTGGATGGTTTTTCCCTAGCCGCCTTGTCCATCATCGCCGTGGATAATCCCCTGGTGGCGGGCACCGGCCACCGTATCTGCAACGAGTGTTCCAAGGCCTGTATCTTCCAGAAACAGGAACCAGTAGAAATTCCCCAGGTGGAGACTAGGATTGTCAAGGATGTCCTAGCCTTGCCCTGGGGATTCGAAATCTACAGCCTGCTGACACGCTGGAATCCGCTTAATTTTAGACAGCCTCTGCCGTTACCAGAGACTGATTACAAAGTTCTTATCGTGGGGCTGGGGCCTGCGGGCTTCACGCTGGGGCATCATCTCATGAATGCGGGACATACGGTGGTTGCTGTGGATGGCCTTAAAATAGAACCCCTTGATCCTGAGATTTCTGGCGTGACTGCCAACGGTGAACGTGTGGAGTTCCAGCCAATCCAAGATATTACCGAGCTTTATGAAAATCTTAATGACCGCGCTATGGCCGGGTTCGGCGGCGTCGCCGAATACGGGATCACCGTGCGCTGGGACAAAAATTTTCTTAAGGTACTAAGGCTACTGGTTGAGCGCCGGTCACTATTCACAATGTTCGGAGGTGTGCGTTTCGGCAGTTCTATAACCGCTGAATCTGCCTTTGCCATGGGGTTCGACCACATCGCCATGTGCACCGGCGCTGGCAAACCTACATATCTTTCCGTGCCCAACGGCCTAGCCCGTGGTGTGCGCCAGGCTTCAGACTTCTTGATGGCACTTCAGCTTACCGGCGCAGCCAAGAAGGAAACCATCGCTAATCTGCAACTGCGGCTACCTGCGGTGGTGATCGGCGGCGGTTTGACTGCCATCGACTCAGCAACGGAGGCCATGGCCTATTACGTGCGTCAGGTGGAAAAATTCCGCGAGCGCTATGATGCTCTGGTGATGGAAAAGGGTGAAAAAGCTGTGCGTGGCTTCTATAGCGAGGAAGAGGAGGAAATCGCCGACGAATTTCTCACCCATGCCGAGGCCGTCGAGAAAGAGCGTAAAACGGCGGAGAATGAAGGGCGCAGGCCCCACTTTATGGAGCTTATTCAGCAATGGGGTGGCGTCACCATTGCTTATCGCCGCCGTATGATAGATTCACCTAGCTATACCCTTAACCATGACGAGATCATCTATGCCCTTAACGAGGGCATCAGGTTTGCAGAACTGCTGTCGCCATCGGCCGTGGATGTAGACGAGCATGGCCATACCAAGGCAATTCGCCTGGCGCGTCAGGAAATCGGCGATGATGGGCGTCCTAAGCCCACGGGCGAGGAAGTGACCATTCCCGCCCGCGCGATTCTGGTGGCCGCTGGCACCCAGCCCAATACCACCCTGGCTCGCGAACATCCCGGCTTTGCCGAGATGAGCGGTAAATACTATCAGGCCCTTGACGAGTCGGGGAAACCGGTGGAGCCAGAATGGTCGGCTAAGCCCACCGAGACCCATTCGCTCATCAAAATCACTAATGATAACCACTCCATCAGCTTTTTCGGTGATCTTCACCCGTCTTTCGCCGGTAACGTGGTGAGCGCCATGGCCAGCGCTAAGAAAGGGTTTCCCATCGTGCAGAGGGCTCTTGACCGCAATCCCCCATCAGATATCAAAGCGCAAGCCCTGGTGGCTGAACTTAATGAAGGGTTGCGCGCTACCGTGAAGGAAGTTATCCGTCTCACGCCCAATATCGTCGAGGTGGTGGTATATGCACCCTTTGCGTCGCAGACGTTCAGGCCGGGACAGTTTTTCCGTCTGCAGAACTACGAAAACCACGCCTTGCGAACTAATGACACAACCCTGGCTATGGAGGGAATAGCCCTTACCGGCGCTTGGGTTGACCGCAAGAAGGGACTGGTCTCGGTTATCGTTCTCGAAATGGGCGGATCATCCAACCTATGCATTCATCTCAAACCAGGAGAACCGGTGGTTCTCATGGGGCCCACGGGGGCGCCCACGGAGACACCGAAGGACGAGACAGTGATGCTGATGGGCGGTGGTCTAGGCAATGCGGTGCTATTTTCCATCGGCCAGGCTTTGCGCGAGGCTGGTTCCCGCGTCCTCTATTTCGGTGGCTATAAGAAAGTGGTGGACCGTTATCATGTGGAAGACATCCTCAATGCCGGTGACACCATCGTCTGGTGCTGTGACGAGGAGCCGGGATTTGAACCCACTCGCCCCCAAGACAAAGCCGTGGTGGCTAATATTGTCGAATCCGTCAAGGCCTACGGCGACGGTAGTCTTGGCAAGACGGATATCCCCTTAAATGAGGTGGACCGCATTATCGTCATCGGTTCTGACATGATGATGAATGCGGTAGGCAAGGCGCGTTATGGCGTTCTCAAGGAGTTTTTCAAGCCAGATCATGTGGCTATCGGCAGCATCAACTCACCCATGCAGTGTATGATGAAGGAAATTTGCGCCCAGTGTCTCCAACGTCACGAGGACCCTGAAAGTGGCAAGGAAGAAATCGTCTTTTCCTGTTTTAATCAGGACCAGGAACTAGACCAGGTGGATTTTGAATGCCTTCATGGACGCTTGATGCAGAATGGAGTCCACGAGAAGCTGACGCAGCAATGGATATCCCATTGCTTTGGTCTTCTGGAGAATGGCAAGACGGAAAGGGTAGAATCCTGAAGGAGAATCTGTCCTTTTGAAGATTTGCTGGGTTTCTAGCGGTCTAAGATTAGGACTTCACCACGATTCAGTTCGATGGAATCTCCGCTCCAACGGTGATAACACCCGCTGATCCATGCGTCTTCTATGGGTAGACCAAGTTTGCGCAGGTGGCGCAGGTAAAGCCGTAGAAAATCAGGGCGGTAGCTACAGGCGTAGGTGAAGGTAGGTAGCATTTCCGTATCTTGCATGGAAATGATGGTGCCTCGTTTCATGGCCGCGCCAGTACGCCAGCCCATTTCTCCCAGTACGATGATGGTTCCCGCCAGCATATTGATACCGGTGAAATCGCCACAACTCCCTCCCACTGCGATTAGGCCATCGCGCATGGTGTTGCCTGCCTCGTTGCCGGCATTGCCGTGGATGATAATCTCTCCGCCAGTGACGCCAACCTGACCGCCGCGATAAGCGCAGCCCACCATATGTCCAGCGTTGCCCTTAACGGTGATGCGGCCGCCGGACATTTCCGGCCCCACCCAATTGTCGGCATTCTTACCAACAATGATTTCACCACCAGACATTGCCACCCCCACATGCTGGCCGATACTTCCCTTGATGAGGAGACGCCCTTTCGACATGCTGGCACCTACCATTTTGAAGCGTGAAGTGTCGCCTTCAAGGCAAATCTCCCCGTTGACTTTTCCTGTGATGCTGAACAAATCACCCACGGTGATTTGTTCGTTGCCATGATGAAGGGGAAGTGCGGAGATGTCCTTGAGACTGAGGCCTTCCATTTTGTCGGGACAAATGGAATCGGCCTCTACCGGTACATCAGGCTTTTTCTTCAGGTTTAGTCTTAGGCTCACGGGTTATTCTCCTAAGCTGCCTTGCCGTTTAGAAGCCCGTGTAGGCCGATATGATACTTGCCCAGATCGCCGCCGTAATTGCCAGCGGCGATTTGTTTAATTCCGGGTTTTACGGCAGCTCGAAGACCGCGCCGCATGGCTTCCTCAACCGCTTCTAAGCTCAGCCCATCTATGACGATTTCCAGCACACAACCGACACCTTTCACCACATTTGTTTGCTTGGCAAAGCCACGCATGGTGGGACAGTAGGCCTCGTTGGAGGAGGCTGGTAGTTCCTTGTATTTTGAGCCCACCTTGGAACCTGAACGCACCACACCACCGGGGAAGGGGAGAATTACGCTCGGCACTTCGCGCATGGCCGCAGTAGCGGCTTTTGCGGCGCGCAAGCAGGTGGCAGAATTCGTTCCCGAGATAAGAATATTGCCACCCCCCACGGCGGGATGGACACCAAAACTATCGGCCACCACGAATTCCCCGTCCATGACAGGAATACGCCAGTAGCGGGTTCCCTCAAGGCGTTTGCTAATCTGATAGCCATCACCGAAGTAGCGTAGCTTGCCACCAACCACAATATTTTTCTTAGTCTCAAGGCCGTTGAAACAGGCAGTGGTGGGGCAGGTCATGACGCATTGGCCGATACGTTCCACCAGCCGGTTTGCGACTCCGTTCGGGTCGAAGGCGAATAACAGGACACTAACCCCGGGACGTCCGTCGGGAGTTTCGTCTGGAGGCAATACGCACTCGATGCCGGCCTCGCATTTGCAGCCGATTACCGAGGTGGCGAAACCGGTGACAGACTGCGCTGCCGCGTCTGCCCATTCTGGGGTATCCGCGGTGATAATCATCCGCGCGCCCCACATTTCAAAGGCCTCCGCGAAGGTATCGACAATTTCGGTATTCTTGATGCGCATGATTCTCGCTAAGCGGGTTTTACTATTGCTTGGTGGTGGGGATCACTTCACGTCGCGGAGCATAATGGTCACTCACCGCATAGTTATCGAATCTAATTGTGTAGAAATCCTCCACGAAGGGGCGGATCACGTCCTCAATTCCTTCGTCATATAAGGGAGAAACATGGAGGATTTTGCCTTCGTGGTTGTTCCTGAATTCGTGGTTATCGATGATGAGGCGACCATCCTTTATGACGTAACGTGGAGCGCTGAACATAAGCTCCTTGTCCTCATGTTCGTCGTATATGGTGATATCGGCATCGGCGCCCGGTCCAAGATGCCCCTTGTTCTTCAAGCCAAGGATGCGCGCTGGCCCAGCGCGGGTGATGATAGCGATTTCCTGTAACGTATATTCTCGCTCCATATGATGCCCACGCTTGATCTTGGCTACAGCTCTCTGGTTTACCGATTCCATCTGTTGTTTGCGGAACTCACGGTCCATTAAGGTGCGAATCAGGCGCGGATAGCTGGTAAAGGCTCCACCGTTGGGGTGATCTGTAGACAACACCATGCGCCACGGGTCTTTCGACAGCAAAAATAACTCTAGCCCAGTGGCCCACTGCAGGGCGTGGGTATAGACACGTTCCTGATAGGCGAAGGGGATGATACCGCAGCCGCTTTCGCATTCGGTATCGGCGTTGACCCAGCGCTTGTCGTTACTGTAGCGGGTCAGCATCCATGCCAGCGGCGCGTCGGCAGTCATACTGGTGGATTTGCCAAACATAACTTGGCCTACATCGGCAGTAATATTGGGATTGTTGTTGATGTATTCAGCAATTTCCGGCGCCTTGGAAGTGGGTTCCCCATCCGGCTTTCCGCCATAGCTGTGAAACTGGATATGGGTGACGTGAATACGGCGCCCGTCAGCGGCCTTCATAGTTTCCAGTGTTGTCTTGTAATTGCCGCTATGGCCTAGGTTGTTGCAGTGGATATGCACGGGGTGGGGAAGCCCCAGGTCATCCACAGTATTGACCATAGAGGTAATAATTTTGCGTGGTGTAAGCTGTTCAAACCCGTCGATTTTATCGTTCAGTTGTGTGATAGTGGCATTGCGGTGCCCTTTCCAGGGCTCATCGCTGCCTGGGCTGACCAGCTTCGTAGTGTAGGACTTTGTAGCGTTGAGCCACCATGCCACGGCATTGCGAATTTCCTCGTGGCGCTCTTCCTGAAGCATCTTGTAGAGCAGTACATTGTTGCCCATGAGGATATAAAATCCCTTGTCAATAACCGGGGTATCGTCGAGTTCTTCGAGGGTATGACGGGCCAGAAGAGGCGGGGCTGCAGCTTCCATAGCCGTGGTATAGCCGAGGGTGGCATAGCGGTATCCGGTGGTGAAGGTGGACGGCACGGTACCGCCTGTCCCCGAACGAGTGTTTATCTTTTCCAGTTCCATACGGCGGTGGATATCGCGGCGATGATCATCAGGCTGGAGCTTACGGGCGATATTGGCCTTAGCACCGGCAATGTGACAGTGGATGTCCACACCGCCTGGCATGACAACCATACCTTTTGCATCAACACATTTTGTTTTGGGCGGAACGCTTTTGACGATCTTGCCATCCTTGATGCAAATATCGCGTGTTTTGCCATCCACGCCATTGGCAGGGTCATGTACCCTTCCGTTGACGATGCGGAGCGTAGATCCCATTTACGGTTTCTTTCTTGTAATGTTGTCGATGGTTTCCAGGGGGCGGTGTAAGCGTTATGCGGCTTTTTGCCTCTTATTGTTGGCACCCTTGGATCTTTTCTTGGCTATGAGAAGCTGCTCAACTCGTCTGTAAATGGCGGTGATGACTTCTTCATCGCTGGGATACTTAGAATCCAAGCACGTTCTCAATTCGATGGGTACCCCATCGGAACGGTAGGCTGTGCCGGGAACATTGATACCATAATGAGCCGTGGTAAAGGCAACCCGGGCCAACTTGGCAGTATGAGTGTATTTCGGGTCTAGAACAATCATGGGAATTTTTTTCATATGATCGACTGCGGCCTGAGTGAAGTTAGAGCCCGGGTCGCTGGCAAGGATAAGCCCGGCGTCGGCATCTCCCCGCACGAACATGTCCGTTGCCGTAAACTCACCAGGGTTGAATTTTGGATAGCCACGGCTGAAATTCACGCCAAAGGGATATCCAGTTTGCCAGGCGACCACTGTATCGGCGCCAGTGACATTGCCGTGGCCACGCATGGGAGTGGCAATAAAATGCGTATATTCATTGAGATCTGACCCCAGTGACAGGATAGCGGCAGAATTGAAATGCCTGCCACGGGTCATGGTTAACCCCATGCCGAAGAACAGCACGCCATAGCGGCAGTTTTTCATGCGCTCCACAAGATCTTTCATAGTTTTCATGGACACACCGGTCTTTTTCTCGATGTTGGGGTCTACATGGCGGTTCTTGACCAAGGCGCGCAACGCCCACAGCAGTTCGAAATCAGCGCCCGGCTTGACCTGAATGAAAATATCAGCGACGGGCACGCTCTTGGTGTGACGCACATCGATATTGACGATGGTACGGTCCTTCTTACGGTTTGGTGTATACATACCCTTGGCGGTGACGGCATAGCGGGCGAAATGACGGGGCAGAGATTCCGCAGGATTTCCGCCCCAATAGATGACTAAATCGGCTCGGTTCTTGATCTCGCCCAGGGTCGCGGTGCTTTCGCCCACCCCCTGGAGCGCCATACCCGTGGGGCCATGACAGACCGAGGTTGTAGAATCAATGGTACCACCCAGCATATCCATCAGCCCCACGGCCTTACGCTGGGTCTCGCAGGTGGTGTCGCTCATTCCATAAATAATGGGAAAGCGTGCATTAGCCAGAATTTGTGCAGCTTCTTCCACGGCTTCGGCAGTGGTAGCTTCCTTGCCGCCAATGAGGGCGAAGGGGCGGTCTTCTTCTTCATAGTTAAGGAATAGGGCCTTGCCCAGAACGCAGGCATTTTTGGCTTTAGTGATCTTCTTGGCGTCAACGTCCACGGTAAGAACCATATCGTCGCACAGACATCCACAAAACGTGCAGGTTGCGTCCTCTACGATTTTGATGTTGCCTTCAGATTTAGCCTTTTCTGCCACGCGCATCATTTTTCCACCCTTCTGAATAAAACCCGCGAAATAATCTAGCGACAGGTGTTATCTGCGTCACCTCTAGCTGACGCGTTTCAATTCCACCTCCAGATGCTTGGAAAGGGGCATACCACTTGCTGCGGTGTCCTTTCCCATAAGTTTGCTGGTGGGAGGGCCGTAGGCAATGAACATGAGACCTGGAGGCAGGTCCTCTGTCCTGCGCCCCGTGCACTTTACCGTCACCACGCCATCGGCCGAACGAAGCTTCACCTTGCACCCGTCTTCAAGGCCTAGCCGCGCCATGTCCTCGACGTTGATTTCAACGGTCGTGGTGGCCTCGCGGTAGTCTTTCTTGAACTTGCTGTCAATCAGGCCAACGCCCTGCTTCGTGGTGCGGCCCGGAACTAGTATCATGGTCTTGTCCATGAATGTGCCTTCCCTGCTGCCAACTACGTGCTTTTTTAGGATATATAAGAAATATATGTATTGGGAGACAAAATATCTGGCATATTTTTTATGGCTCCCTCCGTTACGGGAGAGAGTTATAGCGTCTGGTGCGTCATTCGCAAAGAGCGCAAACGTATATTGTGCATGTGGGGCCGAAGAAATCCATTTTGTGGGGAAAGACCCATACCTAATACAGGGAGAAAGGGCGCGTCCACGGGCGGAGGACGTGTCCGGGCCTTGAGATGGCGAAGTGAAGACGTGACGGAGGCTGGCCGTCAATGGAACAGCCGGTTCAGTTCTCTCTTGTTGGAGACCAGGAAAGAGAGCGTATAGCGGTCGAGCACTCCGAGAAAGGAGTCGCGCGCCTCTTCGAAGATGGTCAGAAGTCGGCATCCCTCTCTAATCGGGCAGTAGGTGCCCGCGCAATCGACCACATCTAGATTGGCCTCGGTTTTTCGCACCAACTCACCCACATTGACCGATTCAAGAGGTTTGGCGAGCCGTATGCCGCCACCCTTCCCACGCACCGTGGTTACGTACCCGTGCTTCGCCAAGTTGTGGACCACCTTCACCAGGTGCTGGTGGGAGACATCATAGGCCTTGGCGATCTCGCCAATGGTTGCCAACCGTTCCTGGCTGGGGGCGAGATATATGAGTACGCGAAGCGAATATTCGGTGAAACGGGTGAGATGCATAATGCTGCTCTATGGTTGCAATGCCGAAGCTTACGATGGAGTCCCATTCGTTGGAAAGGGCCTTTGGTAATTACCTTGCCGTGGGATTACGAGGGCTCTTGACTATAACATTGATATTATATACATGTTATTTCTGTAACATGTATCTCATATTCATGTTATTTGTTTTACAAGGGGTCGGTCCGTGGAAAAAATCATGGCTTGGGCGGTTTCCGTTTTCCCTATTATCGCAACGGTAACGTTTAGGGGGAACCAAAGATGAGTAAGGAATCCAACGGGAATTCGATCCACCAAAACCTGGCACTGATACTGCTCAACAAGAATTACTGGATCACCCATTTCATGATCGTCGTTGTGATCAGCGTGGTGGGATTAATTTATCTCGGCAGGGTGACCTATACGGGTGCCCCTCCGCTGGTAGATTACGTGTCGTCGGCCGGGGATACGGTGATTTCCCGCGAGGAAATCAAGCGTGGAGAGGAAGTATTCCACCTCAGGGGCCTGATGAGTTACGGCTCTTTCTGGGGCGACGGGGCGGAACGCGGGCCGGATTTCTCTGCCGATGCCCTACACCGGACCGTGGTCACCATGAGGTCCTTCTACGAGAACGAGGCCAAGGAAAAAGGTGCCGTAAGCCAATATGACCAGGACGCTATCGCGGCCCAGGTAAAACGGGAAGTTCACCACAACACATGGGAGGAAGACGCCGACCTTATCCGGATTAACGACGCCCAAATCTATGCCTTTGAGGAACTGAACGTTCATTACACGAAGATGTTTTCGGACCCCGATTATCCGGAACATTTTATGACTGGATACATTACCGATTCCGAAGATATCCGGGCGTTAACGGCGTTTTTCTATTGGGGCGGCTGGGTCGCCGCGGCCAACCGGCCGGGCGAGACTTACAGCTATACCCATAACTGGCCCTATGATCCCGATGCCGGCAACACTCCCACTTCCGCGAATTATATCTGGAGCATTATTTCCATACTCGCGCTGTTCCTGGGTATCGGAGTGGTTCTGTATGTGTACGGCCAAATGAAATCACTGGGCGGCGAGCCGTTCTCTGGCAACGGAACCTCGCTGACCACCCATGACCTTGAAAACGAATATGTGCGCCCCACACAGCGTGCCACCTATAAGTTTTTCGCCCTGGCGGTCATTCTGTTCGGAATCCAGGTTCTGGCGGGTATTATCAGCGCCACCGATTTCGTCCGTCCTTACGGCCTTTATCTGGGTGACATCATCCCCTTCACCGTGGCCCGGAGCTATCACACTCTGTTCCAGATTTTCTGGTTCTTTATGTGCTGGGTCGGCTACACCATCTTTTTCCTGCCCCGGCTGGCGAAGGTTCCAAACGGACAGGCGTTCCTGATAAATCTGCTGTTTGCCCTGTGCATCATCGTCGGCGGGGGGGCGCTGGTGGGTATTTATCTTGGCCAGACGGGAGTCCTGACCGGCCCCGCCGCCTATTGGTTCGGCAGCCAGGGTTGGGAATTCATGGAGCTGGGCCGGGCGTTCCAGATTATCCTACTGATGGCGTTTGCGCTCTGGATAGCGATCATTTATCGCGGCGTGAAACCGTGGCTGACGAAGAAGAACCTGTGGTCCGTTCCGGCATGGCTTCTCTACGGCAGCGGCATAATGGTTGCGTTCCTGTTCTTTGGGCTTCTCGTGACCCCGGATACTAACTTCGCCATCGCCGACTATTGGCGTTGGATGGTGGTGCATATGTGGGTTGAGGTGACCTTCGAGGTATTCACCACCGTCATCGTCGCCTACATGCTGGTCCAGATGGGCCTCGTCACCCGGATGATGGCGGAACGGGTGATTTTCCTCGCCGTGATACTGTTCCTTATCACCGCGACGCTGGGCATTTCCCACAATTTCTACTGGATCGCCAAGCCGACGGGGATCATCGCCATAGGCAGCGTCTTCTCCACCCTTCAGGTGCTGCCTCTGCTTCTGCTGACCCTGGATGCTTGGAAGATGCGACAGGAAGGGGAACGGGCCAACGAATACGTCGCCCAGGGAAAACAGAAATTCCTGATGGACGGTGTCTGGATGTTTATCCTCGCCGTCAATTTCTGGAATATCTTTGGCGCCGGGGTCTTCGGCTCGTTAATCAACCTTCCCATCGTCAACTACTTCGAGCATGCCACCTATCTCACCGGCAATCATGCTCACGCCGCCATGTTCGGGGTCAAAGGCAACATTGCCTTAGGCGGAATGCTGTTCTGCTGTATGCATCTGTTCCACAAAGCCAGTTGGAACCCGAAGTTGGTCATGACTTCGTTCTGGTCTCTCAACATCGGACTGGCCTTGATGATGTTTCTCGATCTGTTCCCGGTAGGCGTTTACCAGCTGGTGGCAGTCCTCCAGGAGGGGCTCTGGTATGCCCGGTCGTATGAGATCGTGCAGGGAGTCGTGTTCCAGACTCTGACATATTTCCGCTCGCTGGGAGGGGCCGTGTTCGTCATCGGCGGCCTGTTGCCCCTTATCTGGTTCGTGTTGTCGAGGGGATCTCAGCTTCGTCGCGAAGTGGAGGTCAAGGACGGTGAGTGGTCCGTCTACGAGAAACATTGGGCGACTCAGGAAGACTCGAAACTTCTGGGATAAAAGGTGACATACCCCCGGCTTGGCCTGGGGTATGCGCCTTCCGGGCTGGGTCTGGCCATGGTTAAGGGCGTCCTGAAAGGGGCGCTCTTAACCTTTGGGTGGTTAGCCCGTTCAGAGCGGCCTCTTCATCCGCACTCTGGAGGCGGCAGCGGCAGGTCTCCAGGCCCAGCAGATGACAGGCCACGTCGGTATAGGTCAGTTCTCTGCTATCTATGTTCTCAAGTTTGGTGAGGCAGCATTTGGCACAACCGTCGCACAAGGATTCCCATTGTTCACGGGATATCTCCGAAAGTGGGGTGGCCCGCCAGAAGGGGGCCTTTGATATGGCACGTTCCCTCGGCGTGCCCGGTTTATTGTGCAGGGACGTTAAAATGGCTAGGCTCGCGTGTAGCCCACGGAAATTCCACCAATAGGGAAAGCTGTTTTGAGGTGGCGTCATGGATGAAGAACTTAAAGCGAATATTAAAAAAAAGAGCACATGGATCAGGTCGCTATATATGATCCTTTTTATTGTCTTCTTCTATGTGGCCTTGATGGTTGCTGGCGTGGTGGTGGTAGCACAGTTTCTGTCCAAGCTTCTTATGGGTAAGGCCAATGAGCAACTCAGTTCTTTTGGACACAGTCTCGGCATTTATCTTTCTGAGGTAGTGTGGTTTCTCACTTTCCACAGCGAAGACATGCCCTATCCTTGCCGTCCATGGCCCAGCAAGGCGGGCGGCAAGGTTGAGGCCACGGTAGTCCGGAAAAAGCCGCCCGCCCGCAAGTCCGCGAAGAAGAAAAAATAAAGTCATGAACGGTGAGAACATCTCCACGGCTGGAGAGGCTGGCGCTCCAGATGATGTGCTGTCATTGGATCTATCCATGGATGCATCAGAACCATGGGAGGACTGGGAGACGAGTCTCTGCCTGTGGAGTCTAGGCTTCGGGCTCGCCGGTCTGGTGGTTCTGGGCGTTCTGGTCAATGTCTTTATCCTCTGAAGAAGGCGCGTGAGGGACGTGGAGATGAATATACGAATGATTCTCGGTCATGATGGAACGCGTTGGATCGCGTGTAACGATTCTTTTACAGCCACAGGACGGACTTTTGCCGACCTTGATTTACAGGTGGCGTCAGCTTTGCGTGCGGAGTCTTGTGAGAATAGGTCGCGGGTTACGGTCTCTATGGATTTTGACTTCGCGGCCTTTCCAATATGGATGCGGCAATACGCATCTCACTATTTCAACCGTAGCATAACCTTCGATCTGTGAATGGGGAAATAACATGACGGTGAACCGGAGTTGGACCTCCGGCATGAGAGACAGCGAGGACTGGTGGGCGGTATGGCTCGGTCTCATCATGTTTGCCGCGGGGCTTGTTTCCATCGGCGGCGTCGATCTTGTGGGCTGGATGGCTAAGACTAAGATCTGGAGCGATTTTGGCAGATCTGTTGCAGTCAGCGGCAAAGCCTATGGGGACTGGAACCCTTTAGGGGCTTTGGTGATGACCTATGCCGTTTTTACCGGCCTTACCTGCGCCGGGGCAAAGGCTATGGATCTCAATGTGGCGAGGTTTCTCAAGGGTTGGACCGTACTTTTCCTTATTACCTGGGCAGCATGGATTATTGGCCATGAAGCCCATCTCGCCGCACCCGTCAACAAATGGGATAAATATGGCATCACATGGGGTCTATCCCTGGGGGGCGGTGCGTCCTATATCCTCGCCCTCATTGTTGGGCTGGTTATCGGCAATTTCTTCAAGCCTTTAGCGGCGTTTCTTTCGGAAGCCGCAAAGCCCGAATGGTTCATCAAGACCGCGATTGTCTATCTCGGCATCAAGGTGGGGTTGATGACCATGGAGGCTGCGGGGTTTGCTTTCGAGCTGGCGCTGACCGGAGCCTGCGCCACCTTCGTCGCCTATATGCTGTTCTGGCCCATCGTCTACGCCGCCGCGCGGCGGCTATTCCGCCTGCCTCGCGACTGGTCGGCGGTGCTGTCTTCAGGCATTTCTATTTGCGGCGTTTCCGCGGCTATTGCTACCGGCGGCGCAATCCGCGCCAGGCCGGTAATTGCCGTTATGGTGTCTATGTTGATCGTCATTTACGCCATGATGGAGCTGATCATTCTTCCCGGTTTCTACGCAGGCGTGGCCCCGGACCAACCCATCGTCAACGGCGCGGCCATGGGGATGACGGTGAAAACCGATGGGGCCGACGCGGCGGCAGGCGCCATTCTTGACGAACTGATGCGTGCCCGCGCCTCCCTTGAGGGTATCAACTGGGAGGAAGGGTGGATACTCACCGCTTCTATCATGACCAAGCTGTGGATCGACATGTTCATCGGCGTCTGGGCCTTCGTTCTTGCCCTCATTTGGGTCTATCATGTGGAACGTTCTCCCGGGCAGTCCACAGTGGGGCTTTCGGAAGTTTGGTTCCGTTTTCCCAAGTTCGTCCTTGGGTATGTTCTTTGCTGGTTTACCTATACCGGCATTGCCTTATTCTGGCCCGACCTTATCGCCGCGGCGAAGGTAGGGGCGGGTACGGTGCAAAGCCCCATGCGCAAGATGATGTTCATGCTCACCTTCGTCTCCATGGGGGTTGTGACCGATTTCAGCAAGTTGCGGGGCATGGGACGACTGGCACTGCTGTATGGGTTGGCACTGATAGTGGTGATCGCTCCCGTCGCCTATTTTGTGGCCTGGACGTTCCATCACGGCATGACACCGCCTTTGATGGGCGAATAAGTTCAAGAATTATTGACGGTGCCAGGCTGTTTCTTTAGTGTGCCCGCGCTTGTTGGCAACCCCTTGGGAATCAACTATATTTTACCACTGTGAACAGATT
Source organism: Alphaproteobacteria bacterium (assembly GCA_030739855.1). Classification (GTDB taxonomy): domain Bacteria; phylum Pseudomonadota; class Alphaproteobacteria; order UBA11136; family UBA11136; genus UBA11136. Next base: position 33,496 of record JASLYJ010000011.1, read on the forward strand.
TTCCATGCTGCTGTCGCGTTTACTACCCCGGTTTGGTTTCTGGATTCTCTGTCTGTTCGTTTTCGCCATTACTCAGACGGCCCATGCCATGTTCTATGAACAGCGCTATTATGACCTCGCCGGAGGCAAAACGTCTCCGGACGAGGCGCGATGATGGCTACACAACAGGGGATGACAGAACATAGGCAATAAAATTACGAAAACAGATGAGCAGTGGAGAGGGGAACTGACGCCGGAACAATATTCCGTATGTCGTGAAAAGGGCACTGAGGCCCCCTTCAGTGGAGAATATGCTGATTGTAAGGAACTAGGGGTTTATGCCTGCGTCTGTTGTGGTCAAGAGCTGTTTTCCTCGCAGACTAAATACGATTCGGGAAGTGGCTGGCCTAGCTTCTGGCAGCCTCTTTCGCGGGACAGCCTAGCCACTGAGACTGACACCAGCCACGGCATGCAGCGCAAGGAGGTAATGTGTAGCTGTTGTAATTCCCATCTTGGTCACGTCTTTGATGACGGGCCGGCCCCAACCCATCTGCGCTATTGTATCAACTCTGTCTCCCTTGCTTTCAATCCAGATAAAAAGGAGGAATAGCCCGCTATGTCTAAAGCTGTTCGCATTCACGAAACAGGCGGGCCAGAGGTTTTGAAATGGGAGGATGTGGAAACAGAGGGGCCAGGATCTGGGGAGGCTCTAGTTCGTCATACAGCGGTGGGACTCAACTATATCGATGTCTATCACCGCAGCGGTCTTTACCCGTTGCCAGCGCTGCCCGCGGTTATAGGCATGGAGGGGGCCGGTATTGTGGAGGCCGTGAGCGAAGGTGTGGAGAAGGTGGCGGTGGGCGACCGGGTCGCCTACGCTGCGCCACCGCCCGGAGCCTATGCCGAAAAACGTCTGATCTCTGCCGACCGCTTAGTGGCGGTACCGGAAGGTATCGATGACGTCACAGCAGCGGCCATGATGCTGAAGGGCATGACGGCGCAGTATCTTTTACGCTGTACCCATCCGGTCAAATCCGGCGAGACCATTTTAGTGCACGCTGCGGCCGGCGGGGTGGGGATGATCCTGTGTCAGTGGGCCAGCCATCTCGGGGTGCGGGTCATCGGCACCGTCGGCAGTGAAGCCAAGGTGGAACATGCCAAAACCCATGGCTGCGATTACGCTCTGCTTTATGACGATGGCGGCTATGTGAATGAGATCGAGGTGATTACTGAGGGACGTGGCGTTGATGTAGTCTATGACGGTGTTGGCAGCGAAACATTTGATTCCTCACTGGAATCCCTCTCCATGCTGGGGCATTTGGTTAGTTTTGGCCAAACCTCTGGCCCGGTAGAACCGGTGGAACTTGGTCTTCTCAGCGCTAAATCGGCAACCTTAACCCGTCCAGTTCTCTTTCATTACACAGAGTCGCGGGGGGACCTTGTGGCTGCGGCCAACGAGCTTTTTGATGTGGTGGGCCGGGGCGTGGTGCGGATCGAGGTTTCCGGCACCTGTCCATTGGCTGATGCGGCTGAGGCCCACCGTGATCTTGAATCGCGGCTGACTACGGGTTCCACCGTGTTGATCCCCTGACAACATGGACATCCGATAGCTAGGGGGTGGCAAACAGGCTAAACAACAGCGATGGCTGCGTTGTTTTGGTCCGGATCTTCACCGCTACGGGTGAATTGGGTATTTGATAATCATGAGCCGGCAAAAGAAACGTAAAACGGCAAGTTTGGCAAAAAAGGGAAAAGGCGTGGTGCCGTCTTCCTCAGGCTCCATTCGTACGCCTCCGTCTCTCAGCGGTGATATGGCCGCGGCTCTTGCCGAAGCTATCGGACACCACTCGGCGGGTTGTCTGGACGAGGCCGAACGGCTCTACCGGCGCATCCAGAAACAGGCGCCAGACAATCCAGATGTGTTGCATCTGTTGGGATATGTGGCGCATCAGAAGGGAGATTCTCGGCGCGCTGTGACCCTGATTCGCAAGTCCCTGACGCGCCAGCCGGATGGGATAGAGGCCACTAACAATCTGGGCCTTGCTCTGTGCAGTCTGGGAAGGCTTGATGAAGCAGAAGAATCCTTTCGTAAGGCCCTCGCCTTAAGTCCGGATCTGGCCGACCTGCATAACAATCTCGGAAGTGTGCTTCAGGAGAAGGGAGCCCTCGAGGAGGCGGAATCATGTGTGCGTCGGGCGCTAGAACTCAAGCCTGACTTTGCTGAAGCATGGAGCAATCTGGGTGGCATTCTGCAAGAAACGAAGCGTAATAGAGAGGCTGCCGAGGCTTGTGGACAGGCGGTGGAGCTTAACCCTTATCTTCCTGAAGCACATAACAACCTGGGCCTCGCCTTTCTAGCATTGAAAGAATGGAGGAAGGCGGAGAAGCATTTCAACAAAGCTATAGGTCTGAAGCCAGATTATGCTGAGGCCTTCAACAATCTGGCAAGTCTGTTCAGCCATTCTGGGAGACTCGATGATGCGGAGTCCTGTTTACGTAGGGCACTGGAATGCCGCCACGACTACGCGGTGGCCTACGCTAGGCTTGGTAATATATTGAAATACCGAGGAAATCTGGACGAGGCTGAAACTGTTGTACGGCGAGCTATAGAGCTAAAGCCAGAAGACGACGAGGCTCATAATTCTTTGGGTGGGATTCTATTGGTTCAGGGCCGTGGCGATGAAGCGGCAAAGGCTTTCAGAAGGGCTATAGCGTGCAAATCAGATTCCGTCCATGCCCATTCGAATCTTATTCTCACGCTTCACTACCTACCTGGAACAACTCAGGAGGAAATTTTTAAGGAAATACGCCGCTGGAACACCCAACATGCAGTGTCACAGGCGGAATTTATACGGCCCCATGCCAATGTTCCCGATCCAGAGCGGCGGTTGAAGATTGGCTACGTTTCGGCAGATATGAAACAGCATCCTGTGGGATTTTTCTTTCTTCCCGTCATTTCTAACGTGGATAAGAAACGGTTCGAAATTTTCTGTTATGCGAATATGAAAAGTGAGGATGATTTTACCAACAAGATACGCGCCCACGCCGACCATTGGCGGGATATTTCTTTCATCACCGATGAAGAGGTCACGGAAAAGGTTCGTGCCGACGGGATCGACATCCTGATTGAACTAACCGGCCATGCGGCAGACCACCGGCTAGTCATGTTCGCCCGGAAACCCGCCCCTGTTCAGGTTCAAGGTGGTGGACACTATTGTACATCGGGGCTCGATGTGATGGATTACATTCTCTCCGACGCCACGGAAACGCCCGAGGGAGAGGACCAATGGTTTTCCGAAACGGTTGTACGCATGCCCGATGGATACGTCTGCTACGGACCACCGGACTACGCCCCCGATGTAACCTTTCTTCCGGCTTTGGGAAAAGGCTATGTCACTTTTGGTTGTTGTAACAATCTGGCAAAAATCAATAGTCAGGTGATGTTGCTATGGGCAGATATCCTCAAAGCGGTTCCTGATTCTCGCCTTTCTCTCCGGACCGACACCCTTGATGACGAGGCCACGGCACAGCTTGTTTATGATAGATTTCAAGGGCTTGGCATCTCACCGGAGCGCATTACTTTGGCAGGGAAAGCCCCCCATAAGGCATTTCTGGGCCATTATCGCGAAATTGATATGGCCCTTGATCCCTTTCCCTATTCCGGGGGACTGACTACCTGTGAAGCACTGTGGATGGGGGTGCCTGTCATTTCCATGGCCGGTGAGACCTTTGCCGGACGGCATTCGGCAAGCCACTTGCATAATGTCGGCCTAGATGACTGGGTGGTGCAAACGGCCGGGGATTACCTTTCCCTGGCGAAAAAGCACAGTCGCGACCTAGAAAAACTGAGTAGATTGCGCGCATCGCTTCGTGAGAGGATGATAAAATCCCCGCTTTGTGATGGTGTGCGCTACACCCGAAATCTTGAGGCCGTATACCGCCGCATGTGGCGGGATTGGTGCAATACGGTTTCCTGAGACCACCCGGGTTTAGGGAAGATCTGGTTTTTCCTGGTGTGTCTGAAATGATATAACAGCGACAAGGCTTGGATTTTATGGGTTTTCCACAAACCGCTAAGACCGCCGCCGTCCAGGGAAGTCTTGCATGAATAAAACATCGGCTAAAGAGGGTATGCCCCTTGCCTCACTGGATCCTCTCCTGCAGCAGGCCCTTTCCCACCATCAGGCGGGCCGTCTGGCGGAGGCGGTTGGTCTCTACTGCCAAGTATTGGATGCCTACCCTGACCATGTTGACGCTTTGAACTTTGGTGGGGCCGCCTTTTTTCAGTCCGGGGAAAATGACCAAGCACTAGAAATGCTCCGCAAAGCAGTGAAGTTGGCTCCAGACTACGCCGAGGTGCATAACAATCTGGGCAAGGTGCTTCACGAATCGGGTAGTCCCGGGGAATCCCTCCTCTGTTTTGAGCGGGCCCTGGAACTCAAACCCGATTTCTTGGAGGCGGGGAATAATCTTGGTCTGGCGCTACAAGCTCTGGGCCGTCTCGGGGAGGCAGTGGAGACCTATCGGAGTATTCTTTCCCACAAGCCTGATATTCCGGAGATTCTGGTCAATCTGAGCCGGGTCCTTCTGGATATGAAGGAGTACGATGAGGCGGAAGTAACTATAAAACGCACCATCAAGATCTGGCCGCATGCGGTGGCCTATGACAACCTTGCGGTCATTCATATGGCGACGGATAGATACGATCTTGCTGCAGAGGCTTGCCGTCAGGCCATAGCAAAGGATCCGTCTTATGCTGAAGCCCATAATAATCTTGGGGTCTGTCTAATAAGGATGGGCCAGGATGAGGAAGCCGCCCGTGCCCATCGTCGCGCTTTGGAGTTGGCCCCCCACGATATCAAACTCCATTATAATTACGCCCAGGGTCATATATTCTCCACGGATGATCCAGAATTGGAGGTGCTTGAGAAATTACTGCAGCACGAGGGGCTTCCCGACTATCAAAGAGGGTTACTTCTTTTTGCCCTGGGTAAGGCCCATGACGAGGTCGAAAATTATAACAAAGCCTTTTCTTTTTACGAGCGTGGTAACGCGTTAATGGCGGAAGGGGTCACATTTGACCGGGAGCGGCATCATGACCTTATCGCTTCAATAAAAAAGGCGTTTGCAAAGTGTGCTATTTCTGACATAGCCGGAAAAACAGAACCGGGCCCGGTACCTGTTTTCGTTGTGGGCTTGTCACGTTCCGGAACAAGTCTGGCGGGGTCCCTTCTTTCTCAGCATGATCTGGTTCATGGGGTAGGGGAGAGTGCGCAATGGGTATTATCTCTTGAAGAAATCCTCAAGAAATTTGAAATTCCCGAAGAGCTTCCCGACGCCGTTTGTTTGCTGGACAAGGCACAGAAAAAGAAGGTCGCGGAGGTGTTCATAGAAAAAATTTCCGGCACCGATTCTCATGATCGCTACATAGTGAACACGGCGCCGGAAAATTATTTTTACGTAGGGATGATTTTGGAATCATTGCCCCAGGCAAAAATCATTCATTGCCGGTGGGACACAGTGGATACCGCCCTTTCCATCTTTTTCAGCCGTTATGAACGAGGCCATGCCTACTCCTATGATATTGGCGATATAGCGTCCTATATGGCCGATTATCTGGATTTGATGGCCTATTGGGAGAATGGATACGGCGATCGGGTGCTGTCACTCCATTACGAGGATTTAACGGAGCCCACACAGGGAACCTGTGACAGGATTTATCGGTTCTGCGGGCTCAAAGACGGGGAACTCCTTCCTAATGATCTACTCACAAAAGAATATACAGGGCGCTGGGAGAAATATGAGCCTCATTTGGGACCGATGCTGGAGGCTTTCCGGGATCATGGACTGATAGCTGAAAACTCTCAGGATTCATGATCGATAAGACAGAAGCCATTGTCATCGGTGCGGGGGTCATCGGCCTGGCGATAGCTCGACGATTGGCACAGGAAGGATATGAAACGGTCATTGTTGAGGCGGCGGATCGGATTGGAACTCAGATAAGTTCTCATAACAGTGAAGTTCTCCACGCCGGCATCTATTACCCAAAGAACAGCCTCAAAGCTCGGCTGTGCGTGGCCGGCAAGGAAAAACTTTATACCTACTGCGCCGATCACGGCATTGCCCATACCCGTGTGGGAAAGCTCATCGTTGCTACGGATGATGAACAGATCGCTAGATTAAAGTCCTTGCAAGAAGCCGCTATGGGCAATGGCGTTTCCGATTTGCGATGGCTGGATGGCGAAACGGCGGCTGGACTAGAACCGTCCTTGCACTGCCGTGCTGCACTTCTTTCACCGTCCACGGGGATCATTGACAGCAATGCCTTGATGCTAGCCCTTCTAGGCGACGCCGAAGACAAGGGTGCCGTGCTGGCCCTGCGCTCTCCGGTTCAGGGCGGCGATGCTGGCGGGGATGGGATAAGCCTGCGTGTGGGAGGCCAGCACCCCATAACACTGCAGGCCCGCATCGTGGTCAATGCGGCTGGCCTTTCGGCGCAGGCAGTGGCAGAATCCATTACGGGCCTGGAGAAAAAGCATATTCCGCCCCTCTATCTGGCCAAGGGAAATTATTTTGTCATGTCCGGCCACCCGCCTTTTTCCAGGCTGATTTATCCACTCCCGGGCCCTGCCAGTCTTGGCATTCATTTTTCCCTCGATATGGGGGGGCGGGGGAGTTTCGGGCCCGATGTGGAATGGGTGGGAGAGGTAAATTATGGCGTACACCCCTCCCGTGCGGAGTCCTTTTATGCAGCTATACGGTCTTACTATCCAGATTTAGCTGATGGGGCGTTGCGGCCTAGTTTTGCAGGAGTTAGGCCTAAACTCCAGGGGCCTGGCGAGGCCATGAAGGACTTCGTGATTCAAAGCCCCCGAGATCACGGCGTTTCCGGCCTGATCAACCTTTTCGGCATTGAATCGCCTGGGCTGACATCATCCATCGCTCTGGCAGACTATGTCGTGGGTTTATTGGAGAAAGCTTAAGCACTATGCCTCCGGCAGAAAACCTGTCGTCTCTCATGTCAGAGGCTGCTTCTCACCATTCAGAGGGCCGCTTGGTAGAAGCGGAATCCCTTTATCGTCGCGTTCTGTCGAGTGATCCAGACTATCCTGACGCCCTTCACTGGCTGGGGGTTCTCTGCCAGCAGAAAGGAGATTCCGAAAGCGCCTTGGGATATATAATGCGGGCGGTGGCACTCAGGCCAGAAGTGGCAGATTTCGTCAATAATCTGGGAAATATACATATGGCCCGGGATGAGATCGATGACGCCGAAACCTGCTACACAAAGGCAGTGTCTCTCGATCCCACACTTCCCAACGCCCGCTGTAATCTGGGGATTATCCACCGGTCGCGTGGTGATATGGACAAGGCCACTACCTGTTTCCGGAAGGTTATCGAACAGACACCAGATTTTGCCATGGCGTATCTTGGGTTGGGGAACACGCTTCAGGATATGGGCAGGCAGGAAGAAGCGCTTGCGTGTTTAAAAACTCTGGTTTCCGTGTCGCCAGATTTCCCCCAGGGACAGTTTAATTTTGGCTTTGCCCTCAAAGGAGCAGATCGACCCAAAGAGGCGGAAGCTGCCCTGAAGCGGGGGCTGGCATTGACGCCGGACTATGCTGAGGCCTGGAATGTTCTTGGCGAGATTCAGCGGGACTGCGCAGAACCGGAAGTGGCAATGTCGTCCTTTCGCCAGGCGCTGGAACTAAAACCTGGTTTATCTGCGGCACATATGAATCTCGGTACTCTTCTTAGGGATATGGGAAAATTGATTGATGCGGAAGCCGCTTTTTCTCGGGCTCTGGAAATAAACCCTAATGATGCATGTTTTCATAACAGCCTGGGCCTTGTTCTGATGCTTCGGGGCCGCATGCTGGAGGCCAGGACAGCTTTCCGGAAAGCTTTGGAGATTGAGCCCGGCTACGCGGCGGCGCGCTCTAACCTTCTGCTTTCTCTCAATTATGGTAACGACGACGCGATGGCAGTGTTAGCCGCTCATCGTGAGTATGAGACCATTCACTGTGCGGTACTGACGGGGGAGATTGCTCCGCACGGAAATGACCGTGATCCCGAACGGAGGCTGAAGGTGGGTTACGTGTCGGCGGACCTGCGCCGCCACTCGGTAAGCTGTTTCCTGGAGCCGCTCCTGACAGCCCATGATTCTTCCAGAGTAGAGGTATTCTGTTATGCCGAGGTGGCGCGCCCCGACGAAGTAACGGAACGCCTGCGGGGGCTGGCTGCCCACTGGCGCTCCATCTTAGGCATGAGTGACGATGCGGTGGCGCAGCAAATACGTGATGACGGCATCGATATCCTGTTGGATTTAAACGGACATACGGCGGGTAACCGGCTTCTGGTGTTCGCACGTAAGCCGGCGCCGTTGCAGGTAACATGGCTGGGCTATCCAAATACCACGGGTCTTTCGGCCATGGATTATCGCATCGGTGACGCCGTTACCGACGGCGAGGGGGCAGAGGCTACTATGAGTGAGGCGCTGTTATCTCTGGAGGGATGTTTCTTGTGCTATGGGCCACCGCGGATAGCCACCGGGGTCTCTCCAGCGCCCTTTGCCGAATGCGGCCATGTGACCTTTGGCTCCTTTAACAACCTCTCCAAGATGGAGGACGAGGTGGTGGCTGTATGGTCGCAACTTTTGGACACAGTTCCGGGCTCGTGTCTCTTCCTCAAATGTGCCCAGCTTAGCGATGAAAAGATGTGCGATCTTGTGCGAGAGAGGTTTGTCTCCAGGGGAGTTGCCTCGGAGCGTCTTGAACTGGCGGGCTATGCTTCTAGCCTGGAGGCTCATCTGAAATCTTATGGAAGGATGGATATTGCCCTTGATCCTTTCCCCTATAATGGTACTACCACCACCTGCGAGGCTCTGTGGATGGGGGTCCCGGTCATCACCCTTACAGGGAAGCACCATGGAGGGCGCGTGGGAGCGAGCTTGCTTACTGCATTAGGGCTGCCGGAACTAGTGGCAGGTGATAAAGACTCTTACTTGGCGCTGGCGGCGGAACTGGCGGTGGATGAGGAACGCTTGAAAAGTCTGCGCGCTGGCCTGAGGGAGCGGCTCACCGGGTCGCCCCTTGCTGATGCCGCTACGTTTGCATCCAAAATGGAAGATGCCTACCGCCGAATTTGGAAAACGTGGTGTGGTGGTCACGTCGGTGGGCTCGGTGGGCTACAATAATTATCCGTCGAGAGAGGCGTGGTGCCTTGGATTGGCTCAGGAAAGTAGTGTTGCCAGTGATCCGCATGCGACCGATCCACATGCCACTCTCGCGGTTGGATGGAAGAACCATGTTGTCCCGAGAGAGGGCCGATCTAGAAGCCGCGCAGAATCTGTTCCCGTTTTACCACCAGTTCTTCATTGGTGATCAGCCCCCTTTTATGGAGTTTTTCAAGAACAGCAAGCCGCTTTTCAATGGTGGCTGAATTCGGCGGTGCCTGTTGCTGTCCCGGAATTCCTGGCCTGGGTTGTCGAAGTTCTTGCTTCAACCGGTCGACTTCCTCGCGTAACTGGCGGTAATCACCTGTTGCTTGGGTGGCGACAGGGGGGCGACTTTGCCTGGGAGCGGCCGCTGGTTTTACGGGTGCAGCCACTCGGCCACGAGCCGCTAGAGCCTTGGGGAAAAAAACGAGCCAGTCGGGCCGGTTCGCCGCGGCCCGGAAAACTCCGGAGTCGCGCGGTGTGGAAATCCTCGCTTTTTGTTTGATCTTAATGATTCGCAGACCTGGAACATAAGGATTGAGGCGGGGATCCGGATTTTTTGCCAAGGATTGTTCGTCTTGACCTCCAAACATGGGGGCGGGCTTCATGAGGGAACCAAAGATAAGATTAAGCTGATTGTTGACGTAGAAAAGCCGCCCCGTGATCACCTTTTCAGTTTTAAGGCCCATAAAACCCTCATGCCAGGATTCTATGGCAAAGGTTACATCTTGGTCGGGAGATGCCTTGGCAAGCCCCTTACTTACATAACGGCTTAGGATTTTAAGGTCGTAATCCGCGAATAAGGGCACGAGATCGTCTTGGCGGTTTTCCTGGACAAAGATAAGACGCATGGCGCCACGAATCTTTTCGCGGGACAATCTGATAGGATGGTCATTGGGCGAGCCACCATCCCGGGCTTCGAGGCGCACGAACTCCAAGCGAGATTGCCAGAGCTCCACTTTTTCATCCTCGGAACCGAGACTGAGCCATGAACATCCAGACAGGCTGCCAGCTAAGAAAAGAGCGGTCACTAAAAAAGCTAACGTGTTGCCACGGGAGAAAATTTTTCTTTTGGCCATGAGTCACCCCGATGGAAGGACCCGGGGAAAAAATAAAATCCTTATCTATTCAGCGAGGTGCACTCTACCTGAAATTACCATGACGAGAAAAGGTTGAAGATGGAAATTCTTAGTAAAATTATGGGAAAAAACAAAAAAAGGGGGGTGCCTTCAAGCACCCCCCTTTCAAAATTTATCGAATGAGGTCCTACCAGAAGAAGAACCCGCCGAGAGAAACGATTTCAGCCTCTTGAGTGGCACCATCGTGCCAACCAACTTCCTGATGACCGTATTCAGCGACGAACCTCAAGTTATCATTGATGTTATGCCAAACCATGACGTCCGTAAGCGTCACACGTTCCTGTCGCACTTGAACGCTAGCCCGTTGCACAAAGTCAGTGCCGCTTTCGTCGGCACGGCTTTCACCCCAACTGACGCCTACGTTGGTGCCATTACCAAGGGCAAACGTGCCCTGCGCGTAATAGCCATAGTGATTACGGGGATGACCCTTCTCGTCTATAGCGTCGGCGTCGAGCATTACGGCCATGCCTAGGCCTCTGCCGTGATAGCCAGCGCCGGTTAGCTTAAGACCGCCGACGCCCAATTCTACGCCATAAGCACCGCCGCCAACGAACACGTCCTCGGCAACAGAACAACCGCTCTCGGAGTTCGGTACAGCAGCTATGCCGAGCCTCTCGCCATTGGCGCTGTCTCCGCAAGCGGTCTGTATATCAGCAGTGGACCTCTGAGCGTACTGGAACATACCATTGGCCCAAGCACTCATTGACACACCTTGCACGGAGCCACCACCAGAGAACTCAAGTTCAAGGCGGGGATAAGGTGTTTCGGAGACGCCACCTCCGCCGCCGAGGGTGCTAGGATCGAAGATACCAACCTGGAAACCAACGATGGACCCGGCTGGTGAGGAATAACGGATACCGGTGTTGAAGTTAGGATAGACATAACCAGCACCGATACGGCCTAGCGTGGTGCCGCCACCAGCGGCCTCCCCAGCATTCCAACCGACACCAAACAGGGTCATGTCTTTGGCGATGTTAGTGCCCTGGTAGATACCCAGTGTGCGGCCGACTAGGACTGAACCGGAGGCTCCGGATGCGGTGAAGTGAATTTCACGAAGGTCTAGGTTGGCACCGTTCTGGCCACCACTCGCAGCGTTTCCGGTGTTTTTCCTCCGGTTGTTCTGGGTGCTAATTCCCATCATCACTCGGGCACCCATATCGATGCCACCGGTAGTGGGAGCCTTAACGTTCATGCCCCAAACGGCCGGAAGTAGGCCAACCGTGACGCGCGAACTATCGTTACCAGCGCCAGCGCCAGCGTGGGTGGCGTAACCCCCCGCGCTCTGCATCTCTTCCTTGGTCACAAAGTTGTAGAAAGAGTTGACGGAACCGTCAAAACTTACTTCCCAGCCGCCCTCGCCCATTAGGAGGATCTTGGCCTCCGAAGGAGCCGCCATCGCCAACGCCATGACGGCCGGCGCGGCAACGGCTGTAATCTTTCTTAGCTTACTCATATTAATTCCCCCGTTGGGATTAAAAAACCAAATGAAACGTGAGCGGCGATTGCTATCGTTCCTGCCACAGTTCCATTTGGCCCGCGACATTTCGCCTCTCAAAAGCGTGCCCAATTTTTACCCCTGTTCCGGAGAACCTGTCAACACGCTGTTGCAAGGATGCATCGTTTTCCACCGGGCTGTAAAATCGTGGGAAAATGAGGCCCTCCTGATCGTGTTTGCAGGGGCAGGAGGTTGTCCGTAGATTGTTAGAATACAAAAATTTTGTTTAATATTAAGCAGTTATATGGAGCTTGGTGAGCGGAAACAAGCTTGTGAAAGGCAACATCGCCTTGTGGAAAAGTGAGAGGGGCTCCTTTTCCATACGTGACATAAATGCAACGATTATGGGTAAAACATGTTTCCGCGGTTTTTACGAACCTTCCGGGGCATCGTGGATTTCTGTTCTTCCCGTGGCAGAGGAAATCTGTTATTCATCGCCACCCTTGAGCCTTGGGGAGCCCCCCGATTAGAACATACGTATTTAAACTCACGTCAGGAGAAGCGTGCGGATGAAACAATTACTGCCTATCCTTGCCCTGTTTGTTGTGCTGGCTGTACCTGAAGGGGCGCTGGCTAAAGGTACGGGCTATCTTTTCATTAGCAACGAAAAGGACCATACGGTAACGGTTCTCGACAGTAAGACTTTTGAGGTAGTCAAGAACATCCAGACCGGGCGTCGTCCCCGCGATATGCAGTGGAGTCCGGATAAATCCCTGCTTTATGTGGGTGCTAGTGCGGACAGCCGTGTTGATATCATAGACGTGGCCAGGCTTGAGGTTGTGGACTACCTCATCCCCGGTGATGATCCAGACCAGTTCGCTGTCACCGAAGACGGGAAAATACTGATTGCCACCAACGAGGATGACAATCTCGCCACCTTCCTGGATATTTCCGAAAACATCATTCTTGACCAGATTCCCACCGGTGTGGAGCCCGAGGGCGTTACTATCAGCCCCGATAGCAAGAGAGTCTATATCACTTCCGAGGTCTCCCAGATGATCCACGTGGTGGATATGGAGAGCCATGAGGTGCTGGCGGACATTCTCGTGGGTTCGCGGCCGCGCCGCGCTTTTTTCACTCCCGACGGCAGGGAATACTGGGTCACCAACGAAATCAGCGGTTACGTGAGTATAATCGACACCGAAAAGCTAAAGGTGATCGACGAAGTTCATTTCGATCCCAAGGGAGTCCCCGGCGATGTGACCCCGGTGGGGATCGCGCTCGGCCCCGACGGCAAGACCGCTTATGTCACTCTGGGGCACGCCAATCGTTTGGCGGTGGTGGATGTGCGCACGCGAAAGGTGCGGAGATACCTGCTGGTGGGCACGCGAGCCTGGAATCTGGACTTTTCTGGGGACAAAAAATTTCTCTACGTGGTCAATTCCGGCAGCGATGATGTTTCCATTATCGATATTGAAGCGGAAAAAGTTTTGAAGACTGTTCCTGTGGGCCGCTATCCTCACGCCCTGAAAGCCGACAACTGATTCTTGCTAAAGCGGGCTAGAGGAGACGCTGTGCGCCGATTCTTTTTCATAATGCTGGCTATTGCGTTTTGGCCGGCCATGCAGACGGGATCGGAGGCAGCCGTGGAGCCCGCACTCCTCGTGATCGGCTATCTGGAGGGCGACTGGACGGCGAGCGAGGAATGGGATCGCCACCCCGCCGATATGGGGCGTTTGCCCAACTATCTGCCGCACCGGCCTCTCGCCGGTGCTGAGATCGGTATGGATGACGCCCAGTATCTGGGGCGCGGCATGGGGATCACTTATGTCCTGAAACGCAGGACGGGGAAGGATGCTGAGGATCTGTTCACGGCTCTAAAGACTCTGAACGGCGAACATGGTGCGGAGGTCTTCCTCGTTGATGCGCCGGCCCCGGTGATGGCCGAACTGGCGGAGATGAGTTCCAGTCTCGATGTGTTGCTATTCAACGTATCGTCCTATGCCGATTCTCTGCGCGCGGAGGAATGCGCTTGGAACATGTTCCATACCCTGCCCAATAACGCCATGCTCATGGACGCCTTGGCCCAGTTCCTGGTGGTGAAGAAATGGCTGCGCGTCTTAGTTCTTGAAGGACCGCAGGCCGAAGATAGGAAGATGGTGACAGCGTTTAGGCGCGCCGCCAAGCGCTTCGGCCTCAAGATAGTTGATGTACGCCATTTCCTGTTGACCCAGGACCCGCGGGCGCGGGAATCCAACCGGGTGGAACAGCTTACCTTGGGAGACGCCGATTCTTACGATACGGTTTTCGTGGCCGATGCCCATGGCGAATTCAGCTACCGTGTACCCTATAGGACCGTCCTGCCGCGTCCAGTGGTGGGTGCCCGCGGTCTGACCCCGCGAGCCTGGCACTGGTCATACCTGCGTCATGGTGCGCCCCAGGTCAACAGCCGTTTTGAGCGCAAATACGGCCGCCGCATGGATGACCGCGATTGGGCCGCATGGATCGCGATGAAGTCAGTTTCGGAGGCAGTGTTGCGCAGGGGATCATCAGAATTGGCTTCCATCCGGGAACATCTCCTCGACCAAGATATTAAGCTGGATGCTTTCAAGGGCGGTGGCTATAACTATCGCCTCTGGGACAACCAGCTGCGCCAGCCTATTCTCATGACCACAGACAGTTGGGTTACCTCCGTGGTTCCCCACAAGGCGTTTCTCCATGCCGAAAACAAACTCGACACCTTGGGCTTTGACAAACCGGAAACCAGATGCAGTCTTTGATGCGGACGCCAAGGAATAATTGGGACAAATGAAAAGGAATACCCGGGGAAAACTGTCTGTAGCCATGCTGGCGTTCTTTGCCGCTGGAACAGCTTCTGATTACGTCCAGGCAAGGAAGCTGCTTGGTGAGTTTCGCCCAGAATTCCACGGAGAAATCGAGGTGGAGACCCAGTTTAACCGCGTCTACGATATGGACAAGCGCCACCCCGGCACCCGCAACACCAACTTTTTTTCCGAATGTGACGATTGTATTTTTCGTCTCGGTCTGTTTCCGGAGATCGGCATCGTTCTCAATATTGGGGTGGCCCCCGAGAGTGAGGATCTGGACAAGAAAAACGTCATCTATCGGGACATGGAGATGTTCGCCGAGGAATTCTTCATTCACTATGCTTCAAGCAATCTCGTGCGTTCCGATTTCATCGACGAGATCGGCTTCTTCGGCGGCAAGTTCAATCCTGTCTTCGGCCTGGTAAACGGCGGCCTACGCTCGGAGTTTGAGTTTCCGGGTATTTTCTCGGAAGAATTTCCCGAACAGTATGAGCTGAAGGAAATGGTGGGAGTCGGTGCCGACATCACCTTTACCCACAGCTACTGGGGGGCACATACTCTGCGTGCCAGTACTTTTTTTAAGGACAACAGTTTTCTGCAGGCGGCGTTTCCTGCTTACCGCGAAAGGAACACCCTGAGCAAGGGCGGCGTCACCAACACCGGCACGCCCCAGTCCTGGAGCGCAAACCTTTCAGGCGAAGACTTGCCCATAGGAGGGCTTAAATACGAACTCGGATTCCGCTACTTGAAAAGCGCCACCCAATTCGTGGAAGGTACCAACAAAATCGCCAAGCATGACGATGTAGGTGTGGCCGTGGGACTTATATACAACAAGGTGTTTTTTCTACCGCGCAAAACCTTCCGCTATCCCCTGGATATGAAAGCCATGTTCGAATACGCTCATTTTAACAACTTCAACGGTATCGCCAACGCCAATCGCTCTGACCGTGACTACTACACGTCTTCCCTGCAAGGTAAATATGGCCCTTGGCAGTTGGCTTTCATTTACGGCCGCCAAGATATCCATGTGCCTTGGGACAGGGATGAGCTCGAGGTCTTCGAGGACGACTTCGATGATGAAGCGGAGGTCAACAAGAGCGTTGGTGATGACCTCTACGAGGTCAATATTGGCTACAGTTTCAGCCCCAACTGGCTGCTCCATGGTTCGTGGGCGCGGAACGAGGAATATGAAGATCAGAAATCTAAAGAACAAGGTGTTTTCGCTATCGAATTGGATTATCAGTTCGTCTTCTAGAGGCGGGCCCCACCCTAATTATTCTCTGGACGCAGGGGTCGTGATTCGAAAAGAATTGCGGCCCCTCTTGAGGGATGAGATCATCCACCATGTGAACCACTCTCTGGAAATCCTGTGAGAACGGCCGTGTCGGTAGCCTTCCAGCTTGTTTCCCATACTTTGCGCAGATTTATGCAGAACGACGGCATGGCACGGGCTGGATATATGGCTTTTGCTTCCCTTCTAGCTTTCTTCCCCTTCATGATTTTTCTGGGTGCCCTGGCCAGTTTCATGGGCGGTCTTGATGCCATCGACGAGGTCATGGCCTTTGCTGTCAGTTTTCTTCCACGAGATGTGGCAGAAACTCTGGAGCCCTTGATAGGAGAATTGTTGGAGCGCCGACGCGGTGGCATGCTGACGGTGGGTTTGGTGGGAACTATGTGGGCCGCCTCAGTGGAACTGGAGGCCTTTCGTTATGCCCTCAATCGCGCCGGTAGTGTGCCCGAGGGGGTTGCAGACCATCTTCCCATTTGGCAACGGCAGTTAAAGGGTATGTTTCTTATCCTTCTCGGTGTGTCGGCCTTCCTGCTGGCAGTGCTAGCGGTGGTGATTGGGCCGATGATCTGGAAACTGGCGGCGCCTGTTCTTGACATAGCTCTAACATGGAAATGGCTTTGGGATGGTGCGCGCTACC
>JASLYJ010000012.1:0-12963 GCA_030739855.1 Alphaproteobacteria bacterium
TTGCGCCCCGTCTTCGACAAAGAAGGCACGGTAACTGCTGGCAACGCTTCAGGCTTAAACGACGCTGGTGCAGCCGTTGTTCTCATGTCCGCCGATGATGCCGCTAAGCGTTCAATTGCCCCGCTCGCCCGCATCGCCTCGTGGGCTACCGTCGGGGTTGATCCATCAATTATGGGCTCAGGCCCGGTCTCGGCCAGTCGGGCTGCCTTGGAAAAAGCTGGCTGGACCATAGATGACCTCGACTTGATCGAGGCCAACGAGGCCTTCGCCGCCCAAGCCTGCGCTGTTAACAAGGACATGGGCTGGGATACGAACAAGGTTAACGTTAACGGCGGTGCCATTGCGCTCGGTCATCCTATCGGCGCCTCAGGAACACGGGTTTTCATTACCCTGCTCTACGAGATGGGCAAGCGCGACGCCAAGAAAGGTATCGCAGCGTTGTGTATCGGTGGTGGTATGGGCATCGCAATGTGTGTGGAGAGAGACTGATATGGCACGTACAGCACTTGTTACCGGCGGAACACAAGGTATTGGCGCCGCAATTTCGATGGCCCTCAAAGCCAACGGCCATACAGTAGTGGCCGTTTATATCGGTGATGACAAAGTTCCCGAGGCTTTCAAGTCGGAAACTGGCATCCCTATCTATAAATGGGATGTGGGAGATTCCGGCGCCTGTCAGAAAGGAATTGCCGAGGTTACGGCCAACCACGGTGCCATCGAAATCCTAGTCAACAATGCTGGAATCACGCGGGATGCGCCCCTGCACAAAATGACTCTGGAACAATGGCAGGAAGTGATGTCCACCAACCTTACTGCCGTGTTCAACATGACCCGTGGCGTCATCGAGTCCATGCGCGAACAGGGTTTTGGCCGCATCATTAGCATTTCTTCCATCAACGGCCAGAAAGGCCAGTTCGGCCAAGCCAATTACGCCGCTACCAAGGCCGGCGTAATCGGCTTCACCAAGTCGGTGGCTCTAGAAGGCGCGCGCAAGGGAATCACCGCCAACGTGGTGGCACCAGGCTATATCAACACCGATATGATGAAGACCCTGAGCGAGGAAATCATGGCTGGAATCGTCGCCCAGATTCCTGCAGGACGGTTGGGAGAGGCCGATGAAGTGGCACGCTGCGTAAGCTTCCTCGCTTCCGACAATGCCCAGTTCATCAACGGTGCCACTCTGTCTGTCAACGGCGCCCAGTACCTGGCTTAAGAGTCCGCCCGGATACCGTAGCCCATATGCCTAGAACACGTCCTTACGGTGGCGTATTTCCGCGAACACCTCCACCGGGTCGGTGCTTTTCATCCCCATAGCGTGTTGGAGTTCCTCCTGGTCTGCACGCAGAAAGGGGTTGGCCGCTAGCTCGTCCGCCATAAGCGAGGGCACCGTGGGCAGGCTCTTGGCGCGACGGATCTCAACTCTAGCAGCTATTTCTTTCAGGATTTTGTTGTCCGGTTCCACCGTTAGGGCAAAACAAGCGTTGGTTTGGGTGTATTCATGGGCGCAATAGATCAGGGTGTCGCCTGGAAGGTCCCGTAGGGCTGTAAGTGATTTCCACATCTGACGCGGCGTTCCTTCAAATAGCCGCCCACAGCCAAGGGCGAACAGGGTATCTCCACAAAACAGGGCCTTGTCGCTCTCGAACCAATAGGCTATGTGGCCGCGAGTATGGCCTGGTACGTCGAAGACCTTAGCCGTCGCCTTGCCAAGCCGGAATTCCTCGCCCTCACCCACTTTCACATCAATTCCTGGAATCCTTGACGCATCGGCCATCGGCCCAACAATGGTGCAGTTGGTTTCCTCCTTCAATCGCTCATTGCCACCCACATGGTCGCCATGATGATGGGTGTTAAGGATATGTGTGAGCGTCAGTCCCTCTTCCTGCAATACAGCCAGCACCGGTCCCGCCTCGGCAGGATCTACCGCCGCGCAGGCTCCACTTTCCTCCTCATGAAGAAGATACACATAGTTGTCCGAAAGGACGGGAAGCTGCTTGATGTGGAGCATGGATGGGCCTCTACTATCGTACGGAAAATGCGTTCTTTACAAAAACATAGGGTATCATGGTCCAATGTGGACCGACATTATCGATTTGCGTGATTTCTACTTCTCTCCGCTTGGTCGTGTGACACAACGCATGATCCGTAGCCGCATCCATCTCATGTGGCCGGATGTATCGGGCTATGCGGTGCTAGGTCTGGGCTACACCACGCCGTACCTACGCCCATTCATGGAGAAGGCCGAGCGGGTCACAGCCGTCATGCCCCGTGCTCAGGGAGCACTCCACTGGCCCCCGGACGGTGCTCGACTGGTGACGCTAGCCGATGAGACGGCGCTTCCTTTTGCCGACAGTACCGTTGACCGCATTCTTCTGGTACATGCCCTGGAATCCAGCGAGCACCTGCGTGCCATGATGCGGGAGGTGTGGCGCATCCTTATTAGCAACGGGCGCTTGCTGGTGGTGGCGCCCAACCGCAGAGGCATCTGGGCGCGCAGCGGTGCCACGCCCTTTGGCCACGGACATCCCTTCACCAGGAGCCAGCTATCGCGATTGCTGCGTGACAACATGTTCACTCCCCTACGTTCGGGGACAGCGCTCTTCGTGCCACCGCTTGCTTCTCAGGTGGCGCTGGCCTCGGCACCAGCCTGGGAAAAACTTGGTGAATGTTGGTTCCGGGGATTTTCCGGCGTAGTCCTTGCTGAAGCGTCGAAACAGATTTACGCCACCACCCCTTCACCGGAGGTAAGCCGCAGAGTGCTGGCACCCCTGCCCAAGGACGTTACGCGCTAGTCGCTGCCCCGCCTCAACAGATAGATGACCTGTTCCGCCAGCCAGTTGGAAAAGAGGCCGGTAGGGTGGACGTCATCGATCCGTCCCGTATGGGTTAAGGTGATTCCTTTTTCGATAGCCACCTCCAACTCGCGACACATGGTGACGAAATCCTTAAGCGTACAGAGATGGATGTTGGGCGTTTCGTACCAGGCATAGCCCAGCACCTCCGTCAGTGGCATCTGTCCATGCAGCAGAAGATGAAAACGTACCCGCCAGAATCCGAAATTGGGAAATGAGACGATGGCGCGGCGGCCAATGCGCACCATTTCTCTGATCACGCGTTTGGGGTTGTGGGTAGCCTGTAAGGTCTGGCCCAAAATCACATAATCAAAAGCGTCCGAAGGATAATCTTTAAGATCGGTATCGGCGTCGCCCTGAATCACTGAAAGCCCGTGGGCAACACAGGAATTCACCCCGGCCTGGCTAATTTCTACGCCCCTGCCATCTACCTGTTTTTTCACGTCAAGATAGGCCAGAAGCGCCCCATCGCCACAGCCTACGTCAAGCACGCGGCTGCCTGGTTCCACCAGATCGGCAATCACCTGGAGGTCGGTGCGCAATGCCTCGTTTCCGTTTTTGACTGCTTCCAGGGTCATGTGACCCCGCGGTGTGCGGCTGCGCCACCAAGGAAACCGGTCAAAGTGACATGGAGTTCCGGCACATCAAGAAGAAAGGAATCATGCCCACCATCGGCCTCGATCTCCACGAAACTCACATTGGCAGCCGCGGCGTTGAGAGCGTGGACTACGGTCCGGCTTTCTGATGTAGGAAACAACCAATCGCTGGTAAAAGAAATCACACAGAAACGCACCGGCGTCTCAGAAAAGGCCCTGGCTAGCACACTATCGTATTCCTCGGCCAGATCGAAATAATCCATGGCGCGGGTAATGTAGAGGTAGGAATTGGCGTCGAAGCGCTCCACAAAAGTGATGCCCTGATGGCGCAAATAGCTCTCCACCCGGAAATCGGCATCGAAGCCGTAGGCCACCTCCGAGCGGTCTTGGAGTCTGCGCCCGAATTTCTGGTGCAGGGATGATTCTGAAAGATAGGTGATATGGGCCACCATACGCGCCACCGCCAGCCCACTATGAGGCCGTGTTTCGTGACTATAATAGTCGCCACCGTTCCAGTTGGGGTCGGCCACGATGGCCTGCCGCCCGATTTCGTGAAAGGCGATATTCTGGGCGGAGTGGCGTGCCGAGGCGGCAATGGGAACCGCCGAGAACACATGTTCGGGATAGCTCACAGCCCATTGTAGAGCCTGCATGCCGCCCATGGAGCCGCCAATGACACAAAACAACTTCTCGATACCGAGATGGTCAATGAGAAGCTTCTGCGCGTTTACCATGTCGCGGATGGTAATCACCGGAAAATCCAGCCCGTAAGGCTTTCCTGTTTCCGGGTTTTCGCTCCGCGGTCCCGTAGTCCCCATGCAGCCACTCAGCACATTAGCGCAAATGATAAAATAGCGCTCTGTATCCAGGGGCTTGCCAGATCCCACCATCAGATCCCACCACCCCGCCTTACCGGTGATGGGGTGGAGTTCGGCCACAAACTGGTCGCCGGTGAGCGCATGACAGACAAGCACGGCGTTGGATTTCTCGGTGTTGAGACTGCCGTAGGTCTGATAGGCCACTATGAACGGTCCCAGCGACGCGCCGCAATCAAGCACCAGTGGGGCATCGCGGCCGAGCTCGATGCTGTGGCCGGGAAGATTACTGGTATCTATGACCGGGCTTTCTGGACCCAGATTGGTATCGGACGGTGGTGTCATCGCCTCAACAGACAAGATGTGGGAAAAGTCCCGGATAAGGCTTAAATAGGTAGGAAGCCGAGGGTTCCTCTGTCAATGTTTTCTTTGATTTTAACCAATCCAAAGATTACTACTAACTCCCCGCTCCCCACCGTTAATAACGAAAGGCTTGCCGCGCTCACCACGAGTGATACAACATCTGTCTCGCGCATCCGCCACCTTGGCGGTTATGCTGAGCCCTTTGACCAATCGTAACTGGGCCTTTTCTAAATCTCGGCAATGGCGACAACGCGGGACCCTGCTTATGACTATGCCCACTCCTCGGCCCGGCATTTTTGATATTGACCCATACGTGGTTGGTGATTCCGACGCACCAGATGCGGCGCGCGTTATCAAGCTATCCTCCAATGAATGCGCGCTGGGACCAAGCTCTGAGGCCGTGGCCGCCTTTTGCGAGGCCGGCGACCGTCTCTACCGCTATCCCGATAGCGCGGCCATTGAGTTGCGAAAGGCCATCGCCACGGGAAACGGCCTCGACGCCGAAAAAATAGTCTGTGGAAACGGTTCCGATGAACTGCTAACCATGCTCGCCCAATCCTATGCTGGACCCGGCGACGAGGTGCTGTTCAGCGAGCACAGTTTTCTTATCTATCCCATCATTGCACGCTTTGCCGGCGCCACCCCAGTAATGGCCCCGGAAAACAGGCTGACCGTCAACGTGGATGCCCTGCTGGACAAGGTGACAAAGAAAACCCGCATTGTCTTCGTGACCAATCCTGGTAACCCCACCGGTAGCTATCTTCCCGCAACCGAGATTGCACGTCTACACGAGGGCCTGCCAGAAAACGTGCTGCTGGTTCTCGACGGTGCCTACGCTGAATACGTGATGGCGGATAACTATTCACCCGGAAACGACTTGGTAGACGTTAGTAACAACGTAGTGATGACACGTACCTTCTCGAAAATTTACGCCCTCAGCGGCCTGCGTCTGGGATGGTGCTACTGCCCAGCGGTGGTGGTTGACGTACTCAACCGTGTACGCGGGCCTTTCAACGTCAGCTGCCCGGCCCAAGCGGCAGGCCTGGCCGCCATCAAGGATACTGTCCATACTGCAAAGATCCGCGCTGAGAACGAGACTTGGCGCGCCTGGACAAGCAAACAACTCTCCGCGCTGGGGTTTGATGTTGCGCCTTCCGTCACGAATTTTATCCTGGTGCGCTTTTCCAGTGATCCGGCCCATAATGCAGAGTCTGCCAACGCCTTCCTGTTAGCCGAGGGAATCCTGACACGCAGGACCGTCAATTATGGCATTCCGGATAGCCTTCGTATCACCATCGGCACCGAGGCGGAGATGCGGGAACTGGTAGCGGCGTTGGCCCGCTTTAAGGAGATGGCATGACTAAAGGCGATCCCGTACTTTTCGACCGCGTAGCCCTTATTGGTGTTGGACTCATCGGAGCGTCGCTGGGACTGGTCATGAAGCGCGAGGGTCTCGCTGGCCGTGTGGTGGGCTGCGCACGCACCCAAGCCACTCTAGACAAGGCACTGGAACTATGCATCGTGGACGAGGCCACAACCGACCCCGCCGCCGCCGTAATTGAGGCCGACCTAGTCATGCTGTGCACCCCAGTGGGGGCCTTCGCCAAAACCGCCGCCACCATGGCGAAGCGTCTCAAACCCGGAGCTATTGTTTCCGACGTGGGCTCGGTGAAACAGGCGGTGATTGCCGATTTGTTGCCGTTCTTACCAAAGAGCGTACACCTAGTCCCCGGTCATCCCATCGCCGGCACCGAGCATTCGGGGCCCGAAGCCGGATCCGCTGACCTCTTTAAGGGGCGCTGGTGCATCCTCACCCCGCTGCAAGAAACCGATGCCGGGGCGGTGAAAAAACTTACCACCCTGTGGACGCGCGCGGGCATGGAAGTGGAGGCCATGGACGCCGAGCATCACGACATGGTGCTGGCCGTTACTTCGCACTTGCCCCACCTCATCGCCTATACCATCGTCGGCACCGCCTTCGACCTGGAAGAAACTATCATGCCCGAGGTCTTCAAGTTCGCTGCTGGCGGCTTCCGAGACTTCACTCGCATTGCCGCTTCTGATCCAGTCATGTGGCGCGATATCTTTCTCAAGAATGGTGACGCAGTACTGGACTTGCTGGCCTGTTTCACGAAAGACCTGGATACCATAAAACGCGCCATCCACCGTGGCGACAGTAAGACTCTAGAAAACCTATTTATGCGCACCCGCAAAATCAGAAAGGGCGTCCTCGAAGCCCATCAAGACTAGGGCAGCATTTCCCTTTCAACCTTCTCCATCCCTTACTTCCAAACGATGGTGGGAAGTTTCAGTAGGCGCACCGGCCCTACGAAGAGTTTGCGGTTCTGTACCGTGAACGGTGCTTTCAGCACCGGCGCACCGCCTTCCTCTAGTGTTTTCTCCATCTGGCCCAGAATAACGTGGGCGGTGGCGGCGGAGCTTGGCTTGACCATGCCCTTGGCCACCAGGGCGTCGATCACCGTCCCGAAACCACGCACCGACAGAGTCATGGAACCCGTGGGCTGAAGCTCCCTATCCAGCGCTAGCGTGCCGTCACCGGAAACATCAAGGCCGTCCCAGTGCAGGGCGAACCCGTTCAGTTCTACTGTGCCGCCGCCGTCGCGCCATGCTTCCACGGTCTGCCGTAGCGTACCGCTGGGCAGTGTGCCCGAAAGATCAAGACGGCCCCGAACCAGTTTTACTTCCGGCCCAAAGGGCCGGACCATAGCCTCCGGCAGGTGCAGCCCTTCGAGGACGAGCGCCGCCTGCAGGAAAGCCACCTCATGGGCGGGCGTCAGCCCTGCCGCTTTGCCGTCCGCCAGCATTTCGTCATCTTTTCCCACCGCTTCGCTGGGCGAACGGCGGCGCAGGTCGAAATGAAAACGGCGCAGCGTCACCGGCGGCGCACCCTCATGGGGCGTTACCTCCAGCTCCTCAGCGTCGAGGAATCCAGCCCAAGGAAGGCCCGCCCCGTCCAGCCCCACCATGCCTTCGACGTCCGCTGCCGCGCCCATGCGCAGGGTAGCGGTGTGCCAGCCGCTGCCTCCGAAGGCATAGGTAAGGCGGTGAACGCCGCCCAGTAAGAATTCAAGATGGCCCTGGTCCCACGGCCGCAGCGTCACGGCTATGTCCCCGCCGCGCCAGGCCCAGCCCTCACCATCCGGGTTCAGGATATAAGAGGCATCGTCGAGCCGCAGCTGCAGCGCGAAAGGAAATCCT
The DNA here is from genome assembly GCA_030739855.1 of Alphaproteobacteria bacterium. Classification (GTDB taxonomy): domain Bacteria; phylum Pseudomonadota; class Alphaproteobacteria; order UBA11136; family UBA11136; genus UBA11136. Next base: position 7,846 of record JASLYJ010000012.1, read on the forward strand.
CCCACATGGAGACTGTCATAGGCGACTTCGTGGCCCTGGGCGCGCCGTTCCGCGATCCATGTCTGGGCACCGTCGCGCACCCCAGAGGCAAGGAACAGCCACCATCCCGAATACCCCCCCGCGAGAAGGGCTAAAAGGCCGAGGAAAATAATAAGGAGGCGGGGCCTGCGCGGCATGAAGTTACGTCCGGCTCTGGAGAGAAGGCCCGCGAAACAGTCCCAACGGAGAATTCTCAGCTGCACTTGGAATATCCGCAGCTCGTGCAGATGTCACAGTCCTCCTGGCGGATCAGCGCCGCCTCGGCGCATTTTGGACATTGCCGCATATGCAGATCGGGCATGCCCACCACCTTTTTCAGCGCCTCGGCTTCGACCGCACCTTCGGTCTCTTCTTCGGACGGGGCGATGAAACCGATGGCATGGAGGTGGTATTCTATCACGTTGCCGATGGCCGCCAACAGCGAAGGCACGTATTTGCGTCCCATCCACTGTCCGCCGCGGGGGTCGAACACCGCCTTCAACTCCTCCACCACGAAGGAAACATCGCCGCCACGCCGGAATACGGCGCTGATCATGCGGGTCAGCCCCACGGTCCAGGCATAGTTCTCCATGTTCTTGGAGTTGATGAAAATCTCGAAGGGGCGTTCGCGTCCGTCCCTGATGATGTCGTTGATGGTCACATATATGGCATGCTCGCTTTCCGGCCATTTCAGCTTGTAGGTATTGCCTTTGAGTTCCTCGGGTCGTTCGAAGGGCTGGGTCATATAGATCACATCGCCGGCTTCGAACTCGTCCTCGGGCCGTGCCGGCGGCGCGTCCAGCGGCAATTCCGGCTCGTGCTCGTCGTCTTTCCCAGCCGCATCCAGCGTCAGCACCGCGCCGGTCACTTCGTTGGGGCGGAAGGTGGTGCAGCCCTTGCAGCCCAGCTGATAGCTCAACTGGTAGATGTCCCGGAAAGCGTCGAAGGAAAGCTCCTCGGGGCAGTTGATGGTCTTGGAGATTGAACTATCCACGTATTTCTGTGCCGCCGCCTGCATCACTACGTGATCTACGGAAGACAGGCTCTGAGCGTCCATGAAATAATCGGGCAGGGGCATGGTCTCGCCTTTCAGTCTACGGAACTGGCGATAGGCGTAATCGGTTACTTCTTCGGTTTTGCGACTGCCGTCGGACTGCAGCACGTTGCGGGTATAGCTGTGGGAGAAGACGGGCTCGATCCCCGACGAGATATTGTCGGCGTAAAGGGAGATGGTCCCCGTTGGCGCGATGGAGGTGAGCAAAGCGTTGCGAATGCCGTTTTCGGAGATCACCTTGCGCATCTTGTCCTCGAGGCCGCGCACGGTTTCACCGGCAAGATATTTCTCGGCGTCGAACAGGGGAAACGGCCCCTTTTCCAGCGCCAGTTCGGCAGAGGCCAGATAGGCGGCGCGGCGGATCGCCTTCATCCAGTTTTCCGTCAGCCGCACCGCCTGTTCGCTGCCATAGCGCACGCCGTGCATGATCAGGGCATCGGCAAGACCGGTAACGCCAAGGCCGATGCGGCGCTTGGACTTGGCCTCGTGCTCCTGTTGCGGCAGGGGGAAATTGGAGAGGTCAATCACGTTGTCGAGCATCCGCACCGCCACCGCCACCAGTTCTTCAAGCTCCGTCATATGGATGTTGGCCCCCTCCTCGAATGGATCTTTCACCAGCGCCGCCAGATTGACCGAACCCAGAAGGCAGGCACCGTACGGCGGCAGGGGTTGCTCGCCACATGGGTTGGTGGCGTGGATTTCCTCACAGTAATAGAGGTTGTTGAGACAGTTGATGCGGTCGATGAAGATGACCCCCGGCTCGGCGAAACTATAGGTGGCGCGCATAATCTTGTCCCACAGATCGCGCGCCTGCAGGCTTTTATAACAGACGCCGTTGAAGGCGAGTTCCCAGGAGGTGTTTTCCTTCACCGCATCCATGAAGGCGTCCGACACCAGCACCGAGAGGTTGAACATGCGCAGCCGTCCCGGCTCTTGCTTGGCCTCGATAAAGTCCTCGATGTCGGGATGGTCGCAACGCAAGGTCGCCATCATGGCCCCACGGCGGTATCCGGCGCTCATGATGGTACGGCACATGGAATCCCACACATCCATAAAGGATAGCGGCCCCGAGGCATCCGCCCCCACACCCTCCACTGGCGCGCCTTTGGGCCGCAGCGAGGAAAAATCGTAACCAATGCCGCCGCCCTGCTGCATAGTCAGGGCCGCCTCCTTGAGCTGATCGAAAATCCCGCTCATGGTGTCGGGGATATCGCCCATGACGAAACAGTTGAACAGCGTCACTTGGCGCTCGGTGCCAGCTCCAGCAAGAATGCGGCCGGCGGGCAGAAAGTGGAAATCGGACAACGCCTCGTAGAAACGCTCGGCCCACAGATCGGGTTGTGATTCGTGAACCGCCAGCGCCTCGGCCACGCGCTTCCAGCTATCTTCCATAGTGCGGTCCCGGGGCGTGCCGTCCATATCCTTGAAACGGTATTTCATGTCCCAGATTTGCTGCGAAATAGAGGCTACGTGCGCCATGCTCCGCTCCGTATGGTCACATCGGATAACATCGAAAAAGGTCGCCGCAGGGCCGGGTCTGCGGCGTACCGGAAGGCCCGGTAGTCCGGGAGGACCCACAGAAGGAAAAAAGCGAAAAACCCTCCGTGGAGGGAAGCTAGTTTAATAAAGCGCCACAGCCGCCGTCAAGGAAATGTTCATGTTATGTTTCCACAAGGATATCCCCTTCCGTCTGCGCCTAAGTGTCTGCAACGCCAATTTAAAAAAAAGTTTTCCTCTGATCTCACAGCCCTGTGGATAAAACCGGACAGCTTTTCCACAGCCTCCTCCTAAGAACCTCCGCCAGGAAGCTCAAAACGCGTCCGCGCTTCGGCAATGAGCCGGTCCGAGGCGGTTTCGATTCGCCCTTCCAGTTCCGCCATGAAAGCTTCGCGCGCCATTCCTGGAGCAATGGCGGGCAGAAATTCCAGAGTGATGGTTCCGGGATATTTGAGGAGCTTGCGCCGCCTCCAGAACAGGCCCGAATTAAGGGCCACGGGGACCACGGGGATGCCCAACTTACTGTAGAGCCCCGCCACACCAGGCTGGTAGTGGTCGCGTTCGCCCGGCGCCACCCGGGATCCTTCCGGGAAAATAACGATGTGCCGGCGCCCTTCATCGAGAACGCGGCGCGCCTTGCGGATCAGGTTCCTCATTGAACTGACCCCGGCGTCGCGGTCAACGGCAATCATACCCAGCTTGTAAAGGTACCAACCATAGATAGGAATATGCAGTAGTTCCCTCTTCAGCACGTAGACCGGATCATTCAATACCACGGGAAAGGAGATGGTATCCCATGCCGACTGGTGCTTCGAGGCTAGGATCATCGGTCCCTTGGAGAGATGTTCCCGGCCGCGCACCTCGAAATCGAGACCCACGGTGGTTTTCAATAACCACAGCATGGTACGCGCCCAAAAGGTTTCTACCTTAGTGGCGAACTTCCGCGCCAAAAACATACATGGTGCCGCGGTTATGCAGATCACAAACGTCAGAAAATAAAACAGGAACTGGAAGAGGAGTGAGCGTAGGGCCAGCATTATGTTTCCACGAAGGACAGGCCCGGCAGCAAATTGCGCAGGGTCGCGGCCAGATACTTATTGTATTCGCTGATCACCAACCTGGCAGTGCCGGGCCAGCGCCACCACGTATCAAGCCGAACTTGAGTAGGGAACACCGGATTTGGAATGAGCATGACTTCGGGAAGGGAGCGGCGAAATTCCAGTAGTCCTCGGGGGATGTGATAGTTGGCGGTGACGATACGCAGGCTGTGAAATCCGTTTTCCACCATCCAGGCGACGGTTTCACGGGCATTACCCACCGTGTCCTCAGCATCGTAACCCAGCGTGATGCAGCAGTTCAGTTTCTCAGGCTCCTGCTGTGATAATCGCAGCAATTCTGCCATATCTACACCGTGATACACTCCGGAAATAAACAGCTTTTTCGCCAGATTTTCCCTCAGCAGTTTAAGCCCCGTATCCAGGCGCTCACTTCCCCCCGTCAGGACCACGATGGCGTCAGTGCGTGTGGTGGTGTCAGCCACCTTGTGCGGGATTTGGTGGACAAACCAGAAAAGCCCCCCCACCCAAGCCACGGCCACAACCACCAGAAGGGTGGCGAAACGCCACGGACTGGAGGTGAATCTGCGCCACAGTTTCATAGCGTGCCCTCGAGAAGCGCATCCACCACGGCAGCTAGATCGTCATAAATCGCCACCGGTTGTACGCTTTCGGGAAGGCCCACTTTCAGGGTCTTTTCGCCATGGCCCGTGCGCACAAGGATACGCGGACAGCCCAACGCCGCGGCCGCCTCCAAGTCGCGCAGACTGTCCCCCACCATGGGCGTGGCGGCAGAGGCTGCGCTGAAATGCTCCAAGGCTTCTTGCAGCATGCCTGGGGCCGGCTTGCGGCGCCTAGTAGGACAGTCGGGATGATCGGTACAGAACAGGATATAGTCGAGGTGGGCATTCTCGCGGGCTAGTTCCTCACGCAGCTTGGTGTGAATCTGCGCCAGCATATCCTCATCAAAAATCCCGCGCCCAACACCGCTTTGATTTGTTACCACTACCGTGGTCACGCCAGCCCGGTTGAGCCGCGCCACGGCCCGTGCCGCCCCAGTGATGAGAATCATCTCCTCAGGCGTCTTCACATAATCGACGCGGTCCTGGTTCAGGACGCCATCGCGGTCAAGCATGATCATGGACATGGAGTTGGGCTACCCCGTTACGGCATCTTCGCTAAGGAGCGCAGTACGGTGATGCGTGCCGTCATCATGATTATCACCGATGATGCTACCGGCATGGCTACCAGAGCCCCCCACTGCCATGGAGAAAGTACCAGAGCGGGGAATAACGGCAGGTCGATACCTCCCGCCAGTGCCCCCAAAATAGCCAGCGTCACAGCCGCCAAAACGAGCCCCACCACGCCGCCGCGCAGACCCTGCACCATGGCATGAAACTGGAATTGGCGAGCGATGTAAACATCCTGAGCACCGATCAGGTGTAGCACCTCGATAGTGCCGTGATGAACCGTTATGCCGCTACGGGTGGTGAA
>JASLYJ010000012.1:13102-46972 GCA_030739855.1 Alphaproteobacteria bacterium
CGCTGTTTCACTGTGGTTATGTCGGGCCCCGTTTCGGGATCGACACGCACGTCGACCAGCCTCGGGATTTCAAGGTCGTCCACCTGGCTCCCCTCGCCCAGCCAGGGTGCGAGTAGGGAAAAAGTCTCCTCCACAGAAAGCGATTCAGCAGAAATTACGCCCGGCGTTCCCCGGAGAAGCGCTAGGGTTCGATCAAGGGCTTTAGCGTTTTTTGCCCACCGTTTCTCGGCTGGTTCGCTAGTGGAGATATCGGGCATAATTTGCACCGTCATCGTTCCCGAAAGGCCCTGATCCCATCCTCCCACCACCGCGTCGACGACCATGGCCACAGCCAGCGCCAGCGCCGCCAGATACACCATCAAGGCAATGATCCATGGCAGGAGCCTACTGGAACTATCCTCATCCAGCGGCAGATCGAAAGGGTGGCGAAACATTCAGGCGTACACCCTTTCTGACTGATCCACGACGCTTGCTTCGCCGTCCTCGAGGCGGATGACGGGATGGCTAAAGCGCGAAACCAGATCCTTATTATGGGTGGCGATGATGACGGTAGTCCCCATCTTGTTGAGCTCGTCGAAGAGATAAATCAGGCGCATGGCGATCTTGTTATCCACATTACCAGTGGGTTCGTCAGCAAGAAGAAGTTGGGGGCGGCTTATAACGGCGCGGGCGATGGCCACCCGTTGCTGCTGGCCGCCTGAAAGAGTGGCGGGGAGGAAATCTATTTGGTTGGTCAGCCCCACCCAGTTCAACAGCTCTGAGACATTGCTCCGGATGCGTGACGGGCTCACGCCAGCCACGCGCAGAGGCAGGGCCACGTTATCAAAAGCGGAGAGATGTTCAACGAGTCGGAAATCCTGGAACACGACACCGATACGGAGGCGCAGATCCTGTATGGCGGGCCTGGGAAGAGTTATCACATCCTGGCCAAATATATTGATAAGCCCCCTTGAGGGCCGTAGTGCCAAATAGATCAAACGCAGCAGAGAGGATTTTCCGGCACCGCTTGGTCCGGTAAGAAAATGGAAAGAGCCAGGCCTCAGCTCGAACGAGATGTCGCGAAGTACTTCCGGCCCCATACCGTAGCGCAGGCCCACATTCTCAAATCTAACCATGTCGCTGCTGACTCCAGCCACTTTGTCCCGCAGCCAATTTCTACTCTGAAGAATGGCATGCAGCCGCTTGCTTCGTCCAGCACCAAGCTCTTTCCTTGCGCTCGCATATGCAACAACCTATAACTCCCTATATTATCTCGTAAAATCAGGTGCTCGTGCCTATCTATTTCTGCTGCGAATGATCCTAACCTGCCCCTCCTGCAACACCCGTTATATGCTGGATATGGCCTCCACTCGGCCAGAGGGGCAAACTGTCCGATGTTTCAAATGCAAACATACTTGGGTTCAGGATCGTCCAAGAGTCGAAGAGGGCCCTGTCGCCTCCACCGATATCCCCTCCTATGGGGGCGACAAGCTCATAGGGCTCAAAAAATTTGAGCGCCATTCCATTGACCGGAAAACCGGCAAGCCCATCGTGGCTAAGCCAAAATTACAAATCAGCGGAATTGTCGACTGGGTTCTGTTTTTCGTTGTCTTCGGCGCCGCTATTACCAGCGCCGCCATTGTCTACCGTGACAAAATGCGTGAAATATGGCCCGCCTCCAACCGGCTCTATACTCTGATCGGTGACGTGGCGCACGAAATAAGGCCCATCTCTGACCGGCTCTATACTTTGATCGGTCTGGACGCGGATGAGGAAGATACAATGGCAGACGAGACAACAGAAAAAAGCGTGCCCGCCGAGAAACAATCTGGACAAGAGACAATGCCCTAGCCCCGCGACATCCCTCACGCCTCTCGCACCGCTCTCTTAACATTAATCCCTAGAATCGCGGCAGTAGACGTTCCAAATAGTCCCATTTCTCTTGTGGCGTCCAGAGGAGCGGCTTATGCCGTGTTCCTAATGTTGGAATCCCTGTTGCTACCCGTCTCCTGCCAACCCGGCGTGCGTTCCAGGGCAAACAGGGCTTCAGCCTCCTGGCGCACCCGCACCACGGCGTGAGAATCACCGCGCACCATAACCTCGGGAATCAACGGTCGGTTGTTATAGGTGGACGCCATGACGGCGCCGTAGGCGCCCGCTGAACAAATGGCCAGGAGGTCGCCTTCGGCCAGAGGCGGCAGTGGCCTCGCCTCGGCGAAGCAGTCGCCGGTTTCACACACCGGACCCACTATATCGGCGAGGCTTTCCTCGGCATCGGGAACAGCTTCGGAAAGTGGTAGAATGCGGTGCCGGGCATCATAGAGGGCGGGACGCAACAGATCATTCATGCCAGCATCCACCACCACGAAGCGCCGGCCATGTCCTTCCTTTATGCGGATTACGCGGGTTACGAGAACCCCAGCATTACCAACCAGATATCGCCCCGGCTCGAATAGCAGGTCGCAATCAAGGGGCGCAATCACCTCACGTATCAGGGCGGCATAATCGTTAATGTCCGGCGGCGTCTCGCCGTCATAGACGATACCAAGCCCACCACCAAGATCCAGCCGTACCACTTCAAGTCCAGACTCACGAAGCGATACCACCAGGGCGGCGACGCGCGAGAAGGCTTCACGGAAGGGGTCAAGCCTGGTCAACTGCGAGCCAATGTGTACCGCCAACCCCACCGGCGTCACGCTCTCCATGGAGGCGGCACGTTTGTAAAGATCTGGAGCGTGGGGAAGATCGACTCCGAACTTATCCTCCACCTTGCCAGTAGAAATCTTTTCGTGGGTATCTGCATCCACATCCGGATTGACACGCAGGGCCACCGCTGCATTCACGCCATGTGAGCGCGCCCGCTCGTTCACCATTATCAGTTCTGATTCCGATTCCACATTGATCTGGAAGATTCCCGCCTCCAGGGCGGCATCAATCTCCCAGGCGGTCTTGCCGACGCCGGAAAAGACGATCTTGCCAGGGGCCATACCCGCCTTTAGCGCACGGGAAAGCTCGCCGCCCGACACCACGTCGGCACCCGCCCCGCGCATCGCCATCTCGCGCAACACAGCAAGATTGGAATTAGCCTTCACGGAATAGCATATAGTTGCCGGAAGACCGTCAAATGCCCGCGTGAACGCCTCATAGTTACAATCCATAGCGGCCACGGAATAGCAGTAGAAAGGCGTGCCTACCTCAGCAGCAATGTCTTTCATGGCAACACCTTCAGCATGAAGGCGTGCGCCCACATAAGTGAAGTCATTCACGGGGACCTCACTCGCTGGGATACTGCCGGGGATAGTCGGTGTCCCCGGGGATCACGGGGTCGCCCTTCTTGCCGCAGGCGCTCAGCGACAAACTCAGGGAAACCGCCACCAACCCCACCAGCAACAGATGGGTGAAATTCCTCATCTTTTCATCCCCTACAAATAGGTCTTGCGAGCCGCAGCAGCTGCGCGGCGTACATTTATGGGCGCGGTGCCACCTAGACTCTTGCGGCTAGCCACCGATTTTTCCACTTCCAACACCTTGAACACATCGGCGGTCATGCGCGGTTCCACTGACTGCATGGCCGCAAGGCTCAGTTCCATCAGGCCACAGCCTTCCCTGTCGGCGAGCTCTACCAACAGGCCCGTCACGTAATGGGCACGGCGGAAAGGCATATCGAGCACCCGCACCAGCCAGTCGGCAAGGTCCGTGGCCGTGGCGTGGCCCCGGGACACTGCTTCCTTCATGACTTCAGCGTTTACCACCATTTCACGGATCATGCCGGTCATAGCGCCCAAGGATAGCAGCCAAGTATTAGCAGCTTCGAAGACCGGCTCCTTATCTTCCTGCATATCCTTTGAATAAGCTAGCGGCAAGCCCTTTAGCACCGACAGCAACCCGGCCAACGCCCCCGCCACGCGGCCGCTCTTGGCACGAATCAACTCAGCGGCATCAGGGTTGCGCTTTTGTGGCATTATAGAACTACCGGTGCTGAAACTGTCGGGAAGACACACAAAACCGAAGGGATCACTACACCAGAGCACGATCTCGTCGGCCAACCGTGAGAGGTGCACGGCGCTAATAGCCGCAGCAGAGAGGAACTCTAGTGCGAAGTCCCGGTCGGAAACGGCGTCTAGCGAATTGGCCATGGGCCGATGAAAACCTAGCGCCTGTGCTGTCATCCGACGGTCGATGGGAAACGAAGTGCCGGCAAGCGCCGCCGCGCCCAACGGCGATTCGTTAAGCCGCATGCGGGTGTCCACCACCCGTCCCCGGTCGCGGCCGAACATCTCCACGTAGGCCAGCATGTGATGCCCAAAGGTGACCGGCTGGGCCGTTTGCAGATGTGTTAATCCGGGCATAACCGTGGCGGCGTGTTCTTCCGCTCTGTCAATAAGAATCGCCTGCAGAGAGCGTAGAGAATCCTCTACCAGGTCCAGGGCATCACGTACCCAGAGCCGGAAATCGGTGGCCACCTGATCATTGCGCGAGCGTGCCGTGTGCAGGCGCCCAGCGATGTCCCCGACGATCTCGGTCAGCCGTGATTCTATGTTCATGTGAATATCCTCAAGTTCGTGTTTAAACACGAAATTCCCATGCTCAATTTCCTTGCTGATCTTCCTCAGACCCGAAACGATGGTATCTCTGTTTTTTCGCGATATGATGCCGCGGTGCGCAAGCATCTCACAATGGGCGACGGAGACGGCGATGTCCTGAGCCGCTAACTTCCTATCGAAGTCAATGGAGGTGTTGATTTTCTCCATGATGGCGGCAGGGCCAGCGCTAAAACGACCGCCCCGTAGAACATTTCTTGGGGCTTTGGTCTTACCCCTTTCCTTCCTAAGTATTTTTTTTGCACACATGACTCTTAAGACCTCGATGGGGACGCAATGAACGAGAACCGAACGACCAAGAAACCCGCGGTAGGAGGGCTTGTGGTGCTACTGGCTATCCTCAGCGCCGCAATTCTTTTGATTGTGGTCATATCGGCCCCGCAATCAAGCAAAGATCGCGCTCCGGCATCCATCGATGGCGCCGCTCTCGATCTCCCGCTTCCGACACTACACGAGATGACGCGGGAGGTCCCCGTCATCACTTTCACCGACGGTGAAGGGCGGAAAACCTTGCTTACTGCCTTCCAAGGCCAAGTGGTGGTGTTGAATTTCTGGGCCACTTGGTGTGCACCATGTATCCGCGAACTACCTTCTCTGATGCGTCTTGCGGAAACCATGAAGGACCGCGGCGTGGCCTTTATCGCCCTTTCCGAAGACTTGAAAGGTGCCGAGGTGGTAGTGCCCTTCCTTGAAAAGAACGGTCTCTCCGGGCTCCCCGTCGCCTACGACCCCAAGGGCACAGCGGCAAGAGCGCTCCGCGTTTCGCGTCTTCCCTCCACCCTGCTCATAGATGCCAGTGGCATGGAGGTGGGGCGTTTCGATGGAGCCTACGAATGGGACAGGCCCCGAATTCTGGCACTCTTGGAAGAACTGACGGAGGCCGCGACAACGCCGGTAAAATAGAAAGGACTGATATCTGTTTCATCCAGATAACGGTAGCTTCAGCGTGGTCGTCTAGCTTGCCGAGTTCTTTTCAAAAAGTCCTTGGTGATAACGATTGTTCCCGGTCTATAGTTTTTTCATCATTTCCGGCAAAACCTCGAAAAGATCGGCTACCAGTCCATAATCAGCTACCTGGAAGATGGGTGCTTCTTCATCCTTGTTAATGGCGACGATGACCTTGCTGTCCTTGATTCCAGCCAGATGCTGAATAGCACCTGAAATGCCTACCGCTATATAGAGGTCCGGGGCGACGATCCTTCCGGTCTGCCCCACCTGAAAATCGTTAGATACGAAACCAGAATCCACCGCCGCGCGTGAGGCCCCCACTGCCGCGCCCAGCTTGTCGGCCACAGCTTCGATCAATTTGAAGCTCTCCGAGTTCTGCAGACCGCGCCCGCCAGAGATCACCACCCGCGCCGAAGCCAGTTCGGGACGATCAGACCGGCTCAACTCCCAGCCCACGAAACTTGAATAGCCGGCGTCGCCAGTGCCTTCAATGACCTCTACCGCAGCGCCCCCGCCTTCGGCGGCAACCGCCTCGAAGGCGGTGCCACGTACCGTGATGACCTTGATAGGGTCGGATGAACGTACCGTGGCGATGGCGTTCCCGGCATAGATAGGGCGGCGGAAAGTATCGGGCCCTTCCACGCTGATGATGTCAGAAATCTGGGCCACGTCGAGAAGGGCCGCGGTACGGGGCAGGATATTCTTTCCGAAGGTGGTAGCTGGCGCAAGAATATGGCTATAATCCCCGGCCAGCGTCTTCACTAGCCAAGCCACATTTTCTGCCAGATGATGGCCATAAGCTGCGTCATCGGCGCACAGAACTTTCACTACCCCAGCGATTTTAGCCGCGGCGTCTGCCGCCGCGCCGCAGTGCTCTCCGGCGATAAGAACCGTTACTTCGCCATCAATCTGAATTGCCGCACTCGCCGTGTGCAGGGTGACCGGGCGGATGGCTTTATGGTCGTGTTCGGCAAGGACAAGAACAGCCATCAAATCACCTTGGCTTCGTTACGCAGTTTATCGAGAAGTTCGTCTACGTCGGCGACGATGATACCGCCAGTGCGCACCGGGGGTTCTTCCACATTTAGGATTTCCAAACGCGGTGTCACGTCCACGCCCAAATCCTCTGGTGTTATCAATTCGATGAGCTTTTTCTTAGCCTTCATAATGTTGGGCAGTGAAGCATAGCGCGGTTCGTTAAGCCGCAAGTCAGTGGTAATCACCGCTGGTAGGTCGAGCGTAACCATCTCCAGCCCACCATCAATCTCGCGGGCAACCTCCACTTTCCCATCGCTAAGGGTGAGATTCGAGGCAAAGGTACCTTGGGGCCGGTTGGCGAGCGCGCCAAGCATCTGGCCGGTTTGGTTACAGTCGTCGTCAATGGCCTGTTTGCCCATGATGACAAGATCGGGGCTTTCCTTGTCCATAAGCGCCTTGAGCAGTTTGGCCACGGCCAACGGCTCCAGCTCGCCCTCGCAGGGCACGTGGATGCCGCGGTTTGCACCCATGGCCATAGCAGTGCGGATAGTATCCTTGACCTGGGCGGGACCTGCGGAGACGGCAACGATTTCTCTTACCATACCCCCATCTTTCAGGCGCACCGCCTCTTCTACGGCGATTTCATCGAAGGGGTTCATGGACATTTTCACATTGGCGGTTTCGACGCCAGTTTGGTCGGCCTTGACCCGGACTTTGACGCTGTAGTCAATGACGCGTTTGACGGCAACAAGAACTTTCATGATTCTTTCAGCTTTTCGAGATTTCCCGAGGTCTCCCTTCCTGGGGACAGACCCCTTTGGCAAAGGCGGGCACCATAATCAGAATTGACTGAGGGCTACCAATCACCGGTATTAATACCCGGTACAAACGTAATGATCTGTGCCAAAGAACATATATGTGGGACATGCAGGCCTCTAATTCAGCGGAAAAAGAGTCAACTTCGATAGCGGTGAGATTATCAGCCAGGCCGACTCTATCAAGCTCTCTTTAGTCAAGTTCCTCGAAGAATCTACCCCGGCAATAAATCGGTGCTAACGGTTAGCCCCCGGATTCCACAGCACATCCTTTTTGCCGCCATCATTGAGGTACCGGGCCATAACAAAAAGATGGTCTGACAGGCGGTTGAGATAGGCGATAACCTGGTCGTTTACCGGTTCCGCCGCCGCCAGCTCGGTGGCCCGCCGCTCGGCCCGTCGCAATACGGTGCGAGCGTGGTGGAGATGGGCTCTGGCTACGGTGCCTCCAGGCAAAACAAAAGACGCCAGCGCTGCCAAATCCTTGTTCATAACATTGATTTCCTGCTCCAACCGCGCCACCTGAGTATCGGTGATCCGCAGCACTTCGTTCCTTTCATCGTCCTCCCTTTGGGGCCGACAGAGGTCGGCACCCAGATCGAAGAGGTCGTTCTGAATTCGCCCCAGCATGGCGTCGGCTTTGGAATCGACGTGGAGGCGAGCTAGTCCTAGCACTGTATTGGCCTCGTCCACCGTACCATAAGCCTCTACTCGAAGGCTATGCTTGGCCACACGCTCTCCGTCGCCCAAAGAAGTCTCTCCGGCATCACCACTACGGGTATAGATTTTATCGAGCCGCACCATGAAACTGCCGCCTGGTCTATCCAGCTTTGTGGATAAGATAGGCAAACAGGACAAACAGCATGATCGCTGCCGCCTGGAAAGCGACTCGCATGCGCATTAGCTTGTTAGAATACCTCTTACTGAATTCGCCACCTCGCAACATAGAAAATACACCAGCAAACAGCACCCCGGCCGTGGCTAGCAATGCCAGACCTATGAGATAGGGCACGAAAGCAGTAATAGAGTCCATGGCAGAGAGTTTACCTTGAGGCGGCGTGTCGCCTCAAGCGGGTCGCCCAGAAACCCGTGAATACCCCAAATAATACACCCGGAGGGCGTCAGTCGTGCGGTAGCAGCAAGCCGCGAGCAATGACTTGAGCCTGGATTTCCGCCGCGCCCTCAAAGATGTTGAGGATGCGGGCGTCGCACAAGACGCGGCTGATGGGGCACTCTTCAGCATATCCATTGCCGCCGTGAATCTGTAGAGCGTTATCGGCATTAGACCAAGCCACGCGAGCCGCCAACAGCTTGGCCATGCCGGCCTCAATATCGCAGCGTTTTTCAGAATCCTTTTCCCGTGCTGAGGCTAAAGTGATCTGGCGAGCAATCATAGTTTCCACCGTCATCCAGGCCAGTTTCCCAAAAATGCGCGGAAAGGCAAAGATGGGCTTGCCAAACTGCACCCGCTCTTCCGAATATTTCAGGCCAAGCTCCAAAGCATACTGGGCCACGCCCACGGCGCGGGCAGCGGTTTGGATGCGAGCCGATTCGAAGGTGGCCATAAGCTGCTTGAATCCCCGACCTTCTTCACCGCCTAGAAGGTTAGCAGCGGGCACTTCAAAGTTATCGAAGGTAATCTCGTATTCCTTCATGCCGCGGTAGCCGAGGACCGGAATCTCACTGCCGCTCATACCAGCAGCGGGAAAAGGATCAGCGTCATCGCCACGTGATTTTTCCGCTAGGAACATGCTTAGCCCTCTATAGCCCTTCTCGTTCTGGTTAGTGCGTGCCAGAATGGTCATGAGATCGCTGCGGGCACCGTGGGTGATCCAAGTCTTGGCCCCAGTAATGCGGTAGATGTCGACGTCGCGCACCGCCCGGGTAACAAGCGAGGCTAGGTCGGAGCCGGTATCAGGTTCGGTGAACACCGCCGCGGTTAGAATCTCGCCGCTGGCAATCTTAGGCAACCATTTGGTTTTCTGTTCTTCCGTGCCGCCAAGACGGATTAGCTCGGCGGCAATCTCGGAACGAGTGCCCAGCGACCCTACCGCAAGATAGCCTCGCGAGAGTTCTTCCGTGACTACGCACATGGCTGACTTGCCCATGCCCAGCCCGCCATATCTCTCCGGCACAGCAAGGCCGAACACGCCAAGCTCGGACATCTGCTTAATTACCGAAAGAGGGATAAGATCATTTTTCAGATGCCACTCCTGGGCGTTAGGGATTACCTGCTCATCTGCGAAGCGGCGAAACTGATCGCATACCATGTCGAGCGTTTTATCACCCCGGCCGGGGTTGCCGAAATGGTGGTGAGCAAGATGTCCAGCGATATCCTCCCGCACCTCTGGAGCTATGCCAGAGACGATGAGTTGTTCCACGTCGTTGGTAAGAAAAGCCATCATATCCTCCGCCGTGAGACCGAGATTGGCGGGACGGACTATTTCCACTTGGCTCATGGCTAAGCCACCTCGTATCTGGGCCAGGTATTCGCCAAAGGTGGCGTGCAGGATTAGGATTTCAAGCTTACCTAAGGCGCCGGCTTCGTTCAGCCGCTGCGCCCAAGCTAGCATCTTGGCCAAGGCGGATCTGTAGGTGGCTATCCAAGCCAGGCCGTGAGCGGCACATTGATGGGTTTCTAGAGCTTCGCCATCAATGCGGCCATTGGCCACCACCCGTCCGGCTACGGCAACGCGGCCTTTTTCGACAAGGGTTTCTACCGCTTCCAGCGCCAAAGTGCAGGCTTTAAGAATATCAAACATAATTATGGATTCGCACACCTGTAACGGGGGTGTTCATAGCTTCTTTTTCATGAAACACCATTAATCTGGTTTTGAGCCTGCACGGGAACAGCCCCGCTCCGAATCAGGCTTCAATGGCGTCTTCAAGGGTCCTCAAACCCGACCTCTTGGCCTGGACTAACACCGCCATGTTGCCCGGCTTGTGCTCGTTCTTCCACATTTTCATATGGGCGCGAGGGATGTCATCCCAACCGAACACTTCCGACATACAGGGGTCAATGCGCCGCTCGATAACCAGCTTGTTGGCCTGGGATGCTTGTTTGAGATTAGCAAAATGGCTTCCTTGGATTCGTTTTTGGCGCATCCACACGAAACGAGCATCCATGGTCAGATTATATCCGCTAGTACTGCCACAGAAGACCACCATTCCGCCGCACTTAACCACGAAACAGCTCACTGGGAAGGTCTGTTCGCCAGGATGCTCGAGGACCATGTCCACATCTACACCTTTGCCGGTAAATTCCCAGATAGCCTTTCCAAATTCTCGGCACTTCTTCATGTAATCACTATAACTTTCCGTATCGTTCACATCAGGAAGCGGACCCCAGCAATCGAAATCCTTGCGGTTGATGACCCCCTTGACACCCATGGACGTTAGAAAATCGCGCTTGTCATTGTTGGAGATAACGCCGATGGCATTGGCCCCGGTGGTAGTGATGAGCTGAATCGCCATGGAACCCAGACCGCCTGAGGCGCCCCACACCAGCACGTTATGACCGGGACGTAGTATATGAGGACGGTGTCCGAACATCATACGATAGGAGGTGGCCAAGGTGAGTATGTAACAGGCGCTTTCCTCCCAAGTCAGATGGAGCGGCCGCGGCATGAGCTGTTGGGCCTGGACATTGGTGAATTGAGCGAAGGCGCCGTTGGGTGTTTCGTAACCCCAGATTCGCTGAGTCGGTGAAAACATGGGATCGCCACCATTACATTCCTCGTCGTCACCATCATCTTGATTACAGTGGAGCACCACTTCATCACCCACCTTCCAGCGTGTTACCTGCGAACCCACAGCCCAGATGATTCCCGACGCATCAGAACCAGCGATGTGGCAATCGGCTTTGTGCAGGTCAAAGACAGAGACAGGAATGCCTAGAGAGGCCCAAACACCGTTGTAGTTGACGCCGGCAGCCATGACCATGACCAAGACCTCATGGGAATCCAATTTCGGCGTATTCACCACCTCCACCTGCATGGCGCTTTCGGGAGGGCCATGGCGCTCACGACGGACGGTCCAAGCATACATCTGTTTGGGAACATGACCCAGGAACGGTATTTCGCCCAATTCATAGAGGTCTTTTTTCTTTTGCATACTGTTCATACTCACAACCTCTGTCGTTCTACCCATAGTTTGAAGTTTCCATTGAACTTGGTAACGCGCAATTTCTTCCACAATGGTCAGGGGGAACCGCAACGCCCTCGGATAACTCTCCTATATAAAAAGAATGACACGTGACGCTAGGATATCTTTCGCTGAACTAATTTCAGATGCTCGTATATCCAGCCCAGACCTTATCCACCTCGGTAGTTTTTTTACAATGCACAACATGGTAGTGTCCCCCTATTAATTCCAGATAGTATGCTTGATTCCAAATAGTATGCTGAGAGGTGGAAAAAACTTCGGGAGTGGAGGATAAGTCAGCCCCTTTTCATCCACTCTCCGGAAGGGATAATACGGGAGCCCACAACTCCGTGACCTTCCTCAACTGCATCGCCGATTGCAATCGCCACGACCTCTCCCGCTTCACACCCTTTCACATGGCAGGCCACTCGGTGGGATGGATGCGCACCGATACCCTCCCTCTGCTACGCCGCTACGATGATGTTTTCGATTTTGCCAGCGGCATTGTCTCCCTAGCAGAACATTTTGAAGATTGCACGTCGCGCTCGGAAGCCCTTATGAAGGTAGCTCGCGACCTGGATGCCAAGGACGGTGTTCTGCCGCCCTGGCGGGACGAACTCTACCCCGTCTTTGCCGATCCAACGCACCCCGATTTCACACCCAACGGCACGGCATTGCCGCTGGCTCACATCATACGTTCAGCGGTGCTGTTTTTTGGATTGCCTGCTTGGGGTGTGCATCTCAACGGCTATGTGGAGGACGAAAATGGGATCAAGGTGTGGCTGGCACGGCGTGGACCAAGCTGTTTTGATTTCCCCGGAAAGCTCGACAACGTAGTGGCTGGGGGCCAACCGGTGGGGCTGAGCATCGACGATAATCTCGCCAAGGAAGCTCAGGAAGAAGCAAGCATCGAAGCTAGCCTCATCGCTCAAGCCAGTCCCGAAGGCAGCATTTCCTGCACCGTAGAGACACCTTTCGGGCTGAGCGTGGGCACCACCTTCGTTTATGACCTGAAGCTACCCTCCGGTTTCACGCCACGCTCTCTCGACGGTGAGGTGTCGGAGTTCCTTCTTTTGTCCACAAACGAAGTGATGGAGATGGCGGCTACCACCGCCAAGACACTATATTTCAAGCCTAACAGCGCGCTGGTGATTCTCGATTTCTTGCTACGCCACGGCCTCCTCGACCGGACGCCGGATCGTGCGAACATTGCAGCCGCCTTGGGAAGGGAGGCATAAGGTTTTACACCATGGCCACAGCGGCGACTCAATATGTATGCCTGGTCTGTGGCTACAACGCGCCTGCTGGGCAAGACCTGACTCCCGTTTTCTAAAATTTCACTCTCAGAACCCCGCCATTTTTCTCACCTCAGCCGGAGTGATATTGCTTTTGCGCAACCCGTGCAGAGTGGCGGCCTTGTCCCGCTTGGCCAGCCGTCGGTCGTCGGGACCTGTAATCAGCCCATGGTGATGGTAGTCCGGCACGTCAAGACCCAATAGGGCCTGCAACAACCGGTGCACATGAGTGGCGGAGAACAGGTCCTCGCCGCGCGTCACCAGGTTAACTCCTTGGGTATGATCATCCAGAGTGACGGCCAAGTGATAGCTGGTGGCCACGTCTTTGCGCGCCAGTACCACATCGCCATGAATCCTAGGCTGCGCAACGACAATACCTTTCACCACGTCCCGCCATTCCAGAGGGCCATCCCTACCCGCCTCCATCTCCATGGCCAGTTTGACAGCCTTTGCCATGTCCAGCCGCAGCGCGTAGGATTCCCCGCCTTCCCGGCGTGCGGCTCGTTCTTCCGGGGCCATCCCCCGGCACAGACCTGGATAAAGCGGCCCGTCTGGTCCATGCGGAGCTGCCACCGCCTGTTCAACTTCGGCACGGATATGAGCGCGGGTACAGAAACAGGGATAGAGCAGTCCCATCTCCTCGAGCCGCGCCAGCGCTTGTGCATAATCGTCCAGACAATCGGATTGGCGGCGTACCGGCTGTTCCCAGCCGAACCCTTCTAGTTCTTCACCCAGCCAGGATAGGTCAGCTAGAAGGTCGCGTTCGAATTCGGGGCGGCAGCGGTCCCTGTCAATGTCCTCAATTCGCAGTAGGAAATGTCCGCCGCGATCGTGCGCTTCTCTCCAAGCAAAGAGCGCCGCATGGGCGTGGCCCAGATGGAGATGCCCGGTAGGGCTGGGGGCAAAACGGGTAATGGTGGGTATCTTCAAAACCTTGTCTCATAGCCATGGCCGTAACTTGCCCTTAAAGAATGGCATATCCGTGCCTCTCTTGTGAGCAAGAAGACCAGTAACAGGATCATCAAAGAAATGTGCTTATCCCCTATTTTCCCTTTATTTTTGCCGTCCAACCCGTGTAGCCTCTGGCCCGTTGCAAGAAAAGCCTTGGGAGGACGATCATGAGTACGACGCCGGAAAGCTGTCCGGCTCTCGTCCTCAACGCCGATTTCAGGCCGTTGAGTTATTTTCCGTTGTCTTTGTGGTCATGGCAGGATGCAGTGAAATCTGTCTTTCTCGACCGCGTCAACGTAATCTCCGAATACAACCGCAAAGTGCGGTCCCCTAGTGTTAGCATCCGCCTGCCCAGTGTTATTGCGCTCAAGGACTATATCTCGATCTCGCGGCGACCCGCCTTTACTCGATTCAACGTATTTCTGCGAGACAAGTTCACCTGCCAGTATTGCGGTAATGTTTTCCGTAGTGAAAACCTGTCCTTTGAACATGTAGTACCGCGGTCGCGGGGCGGGCGCACAACCTGGACAAACGTGGTGGCCGCCTGCGGCGCCTGCAACTTGAAAAAGGGCAACCGCCTCCTCTGTGAAAGCAGTCTCCATCTTCTGACCAGGCCGCAACAGCCTACCACGCACGTACTCCAGGAAAACGGCCGCGCCTTTCCACCAAACCACCTGCATGAAAGCTGGCGTGATTTCCTCTACTGGGATACGGAACTGGAGCCGTAAAGCCTACACTCTCTCCGAGAGCCAGATGGCGAGCCGCGTGCCCGCTTTTATAGCTCCCGTTAGCAGTCCATAACCCGGGGTTTCGCGCGCGCCATGCTCATAGGCGATGTCGCGGTGAGCGGCCTCGTCGGCGCGAAAGACTTCCATATGGGCGCGCAGATCGGCCTCGTCATTGCCCAGTCTTGCAATTTGTCCCGTGTAATGATCATTGATTACTTCCTCCACCGCCGCGGTGCAGGCCATGGCCGCATGCGAGCCCAACGCCGCGGTGGCCGCGCCCAAAGCGAAGCCCGCGTGGTACCAGAGCGGCGTCATTACCGTGGGCCGCACACGGCGTTGCCGGACCAGTCTCTCGAAAGCCGCCAGATGATCACGCTCCTGTTCCGCCATACGGGCGATAGCGCCACTGGCAACAGCCCCGCCCAGAACCGCCATCTGGCCCTCATAGATACGAACCGCGCCGTATTCCCCGGCATGGTCCACGCGGATCATGCGCTCTACAAGTTGCTGCGCATCGGGGTCTCCCGGCAGGCGGCCGTTTCCGGTTGTTTTAGTGGGCGTAGTTATGATGGTCCCTCCTCCCGCATGCGGCGTAGGCCAGAGAAGGTGGCCGCCGCCAACGCCAGTGAGAAGATTCCATTATAGCCTGCCATGGAAATGCCGAACAGGGACCAGCCCACATCATCGCAGCGCACGACGGGGGCGGTCAGAAGTTGCGTACGCAATTCCTCTATTGTTTGGGCGCTGCCCGCGGCCGTGCCCACGCAAGCTTCTGTACCAGGCCACCACTGCTGTTCCACGCCCACGTGATAGAAGGCGATGCCCGCCCCGATTAGGAAGCCCAGAGCGCACAACCCGGTGAGACGCTGCGCTGCCCTTTGCTTTCCACCCAGGACGAGGACCAATGCCGCCGCCGCGAAGAAAATAACCGCCCCATAGGCAGCACGTTGATAAAGGCACAACACGCAGGGTGCCAGTCCACCCCAGTATTGCGACCCATAGGCTACCGCTAGTGCTCCTAGACTCATCCCCAGCGCAAGCCCCGGCACCAGCCACGCGGCGGGGATTTTCCCAGAATAAAAAGACCCAGACTCAAAAGACATAACGCACCACCACGAAACCTCCCAACAGGGCCACCATGAACGCCGTGAAGGCGAGGCCCAGGTTCTTCTCTACGAAATGGCGCACCGACGGGCCGATAATACAGAGCAGCCACGCCTCGAGGAAGAAACGCAGTCCCCGTGACGCCACCGAGGCCGCCATGAAGGTGCTGAGGTCGAGCCCGGTGGCGCCGCTGGCGATGGTGATAACCTTATAGGGAAAGGGCGTCACCCCGGCCCCGGCCACGATCCACGCCCCCCATTCATTATAAGACTGGCGAAAGGTCTCGAAGCCCCCCATCTGGCCATAGAATTCTAGCACCGGGCGGCCCACGGCATCGAATAACAGCGCGCCGATGGCATATCCCAACACCCCGCCCAAAACCGACGCCACCGTACACACAGCGGCCATACGCCACCACTTGGCGCGCGCCGCCAGCACCATGGGAATCAGCAATACGTCGGGGGGGATGGGAAAGACCGAGCTTTCCACGAAGGCCACCGCAGCCAGCGCCCACATGGCGCCGGGCCGCTCACCCAGCTCCATGGTCCAGTCATAGAGTCGCCGTAACATGCCCTGCGGTGTAGCAACGGTGCCCCCCCTTGGCAACCATCAACCCTCCACTTGCGTCATCCCCTTACATTGACCGAAACGGCTCCGCCCGCTATATCCCGAAGATAACCCTTATACGGGTTCGCGTCCCGTGGGGCCCCTGTGGCGGAATTGGTAGACGCGGCAGACTCAAAATCTGTTGTCAGCAATGACGTGGGAGTTCGAGTCTCCCCGGGGGCACCATTTAATATCAATATGTTATGAGAATATCGATTCTGTAAATATTCTTCAGAGAATTCTACAGCAAGGTGAGCAGGAAAGGTTGGTTTAGATCACTAAGTTGCGGGGTTGATCACCTGTAACAAACAAACTCAACACCCTTCGTATTTCTTACGGACACATTTACGGGCAAGTTTCCATCACCGCTTCAGTTTCCATTTACCCCCACCAGGCACGGTTATCCAGCGATTGCCTGGACCAGTCGAAAGACCTCCACCGGGACTAGTCGAGAGACCTCCACCGGGACCAGTCGAGAGACCTCCACCGGGACCAGTAGAACACGGACCTCCCGGTCCTGTGGAACCTATGCATCTCGCAAATGCATTTCCTGAGAAGAACAACAAACTTAGTAAAGTAAAAACAGTAATGTATATTTTCATCAGATCATCCAATCAAAAAAGACCACCAGAATGGGTAGCAAAAATATCGGAGTCTGTCTGAGAAGAACGGTTATGACCATCTATCTCGCATACTGACAGACGGATTTTAGGATTTCTTCATTTGATGAGTTAGGGGGAGGATATATCCAACCTTTATATCCTTCGGGAGGTTCACTAATCTCAGATATCATAATGTGGAAGTTGTTAGGGATGAGAAGGACAGAAACAAAGACCGTTTGCGCTCTGTGCGGTTTGACCCGTCTGCTGGCATGAAAGGGACGTAGCGTTGGCTAGAGATATAACCCGTGGGACGGATAAGAAAGTTTTTCTTTATGCGGGCCTTCCCAAGACGGGCTCCGCGTTTTTGCGTCAGGAGGTGTTCACAAAGCTGGACTCTTCGCGGGTTGTGCGTAAACCCGGAAGATGTTGCCAGAGCCTTTCAGGAAATGCATGCCGCGCACTATTCTTCCGCCTGTAAAAATAGCGTGAAGGAAATGGTGACGGAGGCATTTTCCGATATCACCCAGGGCATTGTACTTATCACGGATATGGGACTTGCGGGGGATGCCGAAGACAACTTCCGGCAGTTTAACAAAAGCACCGATTTTCTGGCGGAGCTGTTTCCCGAGGCCTCGATAATCATCACACTACGCAACCAGGTTGATTGGTTGTTGTCTCTCTACAAGCATCTGACCGCCGGCCTTGGTGTGTCGGTTGCAAAATTTCTCAATTTTTCCGATGGAAAATTTCATCCAAAACACAGGGCAGATTTTCCAAATGTGGATGCCCTGGGGTTTGATTTCGCGGAAAAATGCGATCGCTATGTTGAGACGTTTGGGCGGGAAAATGTCCACATTCTGTTTTACGAAGACATGGTTGCGGACCCCGAGAATTTCGTGCGCCGGGTAGGGGATATCTTCGGGTGTGATGTGGTCGGAGATGTAAACTTCAGAACGGAAAACAAAAGTTTCTCCACTCTGGCCATCCAACTGACCCTTTATAAGGAAAAGCTGAGAGCCCTGATGATTCTGGATAAGAGCCAGCTGCAGGAAAATGGCCAGCTTTCAAGGGTTATTCAATGGCTCAGCAAATATGACCTTGGCGAGGAATTGTGGCTGGGCGCCATAAGAAAAAAAGGAGCGACCTATGCTCCCGCGATTATCCTGAGGAGGTTTTTTCTCAGACTGCGCTGGGACTATTTCATCAGACATGGTCTGGACCGGATCGCCTATCTGGACTGGGACGTTCTGGGAAAAAGAAAACGGGCGCTCCTTTCCCGGCATTATTCGGGCCTCAATGAAAGACTGCGCCCCTATTTCGGGAACCAGGAAACGGAAAGCCATTACATCACAGCAGCCCTGGCTGAATCGCAAGCAAACGGTTTAGGCGCAGATAGTTCCGGAAGCCACCAGGTCCCCGGGAAGAGGAAATAACATCTTCGTCAATCATAAAAATTTTTTCAGCCTTCTGATGCTGATCGGAGAGAATGCTCTTTCAGGTGAGATGTATTCCAAATACGGCGAGATGATGAAGGGCTTTACCCCTATCACCCGGAGCAAATCGGATTAGCAAACGCACTAGATTAGTGACTACAAAGAATTTCTGTCAGATCACTGGTGTGACGAGGAAACACGAACCCGTTGGTTTACTTTGGGTTTAGGCTAACAGTCTTTCGCTTTCTGGCCGAAAATAAGCTCATCACGGTATTTTTGATTTTGATCCAGCAAAATCTTGGCGCGTTTGTCGTTATCAACGGCAAGGATCGCGGGTAAGAAAATAACGCCGGCGATGTATGCGCTCGCTTGGTTTTTGCCGCGATTGCCATGAATTTCAGTCTCAAGTTGACTATCGTGCATAGATAGATTTGTTAATTGTTTTTTAATTTCGTCGCAGGTCATACCGCGAATCGGCAGGAATACCTGAGATAGGAGTTCCTTAGGCGAACCCGCATTATGGGTATAATTGGGAGGAAGTTCAGGTGCTGTTCGCGCACACCCATAAATAGCAATGACCGACATGAGAGAGGTCAACCTAATTTGTAAAGGCAACTGCCCGACCCTTTCCACTCAACGAACCCCAAGAGAAGAACGAAATTCCAACTGTGCCATATCTCACCAAGATAACCGCATCTGCACCAAGTTCTGCGGCGCGTTCCTGCAGCTTTTTGTCTACTAGTTCCCTGGTTGGGTCGGCGTGAAAAATCGTCGTCTTGTTGACTACTACATCCAAGTCTCCAATTACTCGGTAACGGCGATCAGTGATGTCTTGTTCCGTAACCAAGATATTGTCCGCCAGCTTTTTCACCACAGGAGGACTTTTGGGCAAAGATGTGGTTTGGATGTCTGATTTGTTGTTTTTAAGTTTGACGCTAGATGTAGACCACGTTGCACAACCGGTAAGAGTTAGACCCACCAATATAACTGCGACCACCCTTTTTTTGATTGATACATCAGCGCTCTCCCAACTCAGGCCCGAAGATAAAGGCGTCGCGGAACTTCATGTCATCTTCGAGCTGGATTTGGACGGCAGCGTAAAGGTCGCGTATCGATACCATGCCTATGATCCGTTCTCCGTCCACGATGGGAAGATGACGGAAACCCAGGTCGCACATTTTTTCAAGAGCATCCATCGCCAGGTCATTGGGACTTATGGTCACCGGATTTGTTGTCATGACCTGTGCGACCGTGGTCTCCTCTGGATTCCGTCCTTGGGCAATAATTTTTACAGAAATGTCACGTTCCGTGAAGATCCCCTCCAGCTTATCTCCCTTGGTGACCAGAAGAGCGGAAATATGATGCTTGACCATGATCTCAGCTGCTTCGCGGGTGTTAGTTGAGCCTGGAATACTTTGAATAGTCTGATTTTTAACGACATCAGGAACGATTTTTCGTTTCATGTCATTCCTCCCTTTACCTCTCTCTGATGTCATACAGCTAAATACTGAAACGACCAGCTTGGCAGGGGTAAACAGCTTTGGTCAAGCTGTGTGACTAGTATCCTCGTGCCGCTTAAGTAGCGATAGTGTCACGAATGCCCTCTTCTTCCTTACAAATAACCACCCGGCAAGGGTGTTCTCCCTGTTTCATCAGGAGATTGAGGTGCATTTCCACAAAATTTTCCGGGATGAAAATGACTCCGTCTGGAAAGCGTCTGGTAACCCTGAGCCGTGCTTTCGCCTCGCCATAACGGGATTTTACAATAACGGGGTCCTGGTCCGAGAGACCAAGGGAAGAAGCCTCCTGCGGGCTTATTTCCACGTATGGTTCAGCCGCGAGCGCTTTCAGGATTGCGGAATTCTTGGAGACATACCCAGAATGGAAGAGGCAGTCGCCGGTTACCAGTTCAAGTTCCCCCGTATTGATACTTTGAGGTTCCCTCGGAACCGAAATGAGCACCTCGTCAGGAGTGGAGCCTCCATTCCCGGCGGACGTCTCAGACGACGTGGTAAACGCTCCATTGGCGGAATCAATTGCGTCTCCGTCAAGCCCGCTGTAAGACGGCACTAGACGCGTAATTTCAGAAAAAACATCTTGCGCGGTGACGGGACCCAGGTCGTGGCCAATGGATGAGGCCAGCAGAGTGAAAATCTCTATATTACTTTTCGCCTCAAAGGCGGGGCGGCGTATGGGCTGTAGCTTCTGCACCCTACCCTCGTTGCTGGTGAAGGTTCCCGCTTCCTCGGCAAAGGCAGCGGTGGGAAGAACCACGTCGGCAAGGCGAGCGGTTTCGGTGAGAAAGGCATCCTGGACAACCAGCAAACCGCATTTTGAGAGGGCGCCCTCCACCAATTCTCCGTCGGGATAGGACAAAAGGGGGTCACTGCCCACAACGTAAAGCATCTCCATTTTTCCCGCCTTGCACTGGGCCAGCATCTGGTGGAAATCTGCGCCCGGTTGTGGCGATAGAGACATTCCCCATGCATCTTCGAAAACTGCGCGGCTCGCAGTGTTGCCCACGGGCCGCCAACCAGGAAGCACGGTGGGGATTACACCTAGCTCCCAGGCTCCCATCTGGTTGGGACGGTCGAACAGGAATTGCACTCCGACCCGTTTTCCAGAAGCCTCGAGAGCCCGCCCCAAACTGCTCAACATAAGTAGGGCCGGCGGCGCCCGCGGGGAGCGGAGTACGTCGACACCCACCAGAATTGTGACCTCCTGCGCATCGGTAAAGGCGGGAATCGCATGCTCCAGGAGTTCCCGATAGAGCAGCGGTGAATCCCCATCGTTCCCGATGAACGCGCTCAGTACGGCGGAAAGTAGAGTGGCCTCGCCGCCAGGCAGAAGACGCAGGTAAGAGGCTGCCTCGGAATCGAGCCTGGAGGGTCGTGATGAAACCATGAATAATTGTTTCCCCTCGTTACGCGTAGCGTCCCGTATCAGATATTCACTCACCGGGTTGTCGTCGGTAACGTTGGAGCCGACGACGAGGATACAGTCAGCCTTGAGGGCATGATGTAGGGAGCGTCTAGCATACAGCCCACCGAACAGCCCTTCCAGGGACTGGTATATCCCCGGCGCGGCCTGGTCCGGGGCGCTCCAACGAGTCGAGGAATCAATGCTGTTACTGTGGAATATCGTCCGTATCAGCTTTTGGAACAGATAAAGAGCCTCGTTGGCGAGGCGTGGTGAAACGAGACCACCAACCGTCCCCTTTTCGGCAGCAGCCCTGGCGTGCCCACCGATATAGCTGAGAGCCTCCTCCCAAGACACGGCGGCAAGGGCCCCGTCTTTCCGTACCATGGGCCTTCTGAGCTTGTCTTCCCCGTCGATAAAGTCGAGACCAAACCGTCCTTTCACACAGAGGGTTTCGCCGTTAACGCCGGTCTCGTACTTTGAACGCACCCGAGCCAAGCGACCATCCCGTAAGCCTATGGTAAGATGACAGCCAGTGCCACAATAGGGGCAAATGGTATCCACCTCAGTCAGATCCCAGGGTCGCGCCTTATAACGATAGGGGCTACTCATCAGTGCCCCCACCGGACAGACCTCGATGCAGTTCCCGCAATGGTCGCAGTCAGCGAGACTGTTGCCGAAGCCTGTTATCTCAGCGTTCATACCCCTCTCAACAGTCCCGATGGCCACCGCCCCCACCACTTCCTCGCACATACGGACACAACGCTGACACTGGATGCAACGCTGGGCATTGAAGACAATAACCGGATTGAGGTGGATATCCTCGGAGCGGAAAACCCGCTTCTTGTCAGTGAAGCGGCTCTCCCCCGCGCCATAGGTAAAAACCATATCCTGGAGTTCGCATTCACCAGCCTTGTCACAGACTGGACAATCCAGGGGGTGATTAGCGAGCAGAATTTCCAGCATGGATCGCCGTGTTTGTGCAATCAGGGGAGTATCCGTTCTCACCACCATACCGTCTGTTATCCGCGTTGCGCAGGCAGGCTGCAGCCTCTTTTCCAGGGAAAAATGCCCCTCAATCTCCACAAGGCACATGCGGCAGGATGCTAGAGTGGTCAACCTCTTCTGATAGCAGAAAGTGGGAATGTGAATTCCCTGACTGTGTGCCAGATCGAGAATCAAGGTACCGTCGTCGACTTCGAGTGTTTTCCCGTCGATGGTGACTGTGGCCATGGAGATCCCGTCCCTTTGCTTTACGGCCCGCTCTCAGTGGAACGGGCACTCCCTTTTTTCAACATGGTAGATAAATTCGTCACGGAAAATTTGAAGTGCCCTACGCAACCCCCAAGCCGCCCCGTCACCAAGAGCACAGAAGGAATTTCCAAAAATTCCATCACATAAAAAATCGAGTTGCTCCAGATCGCCTTCTCTTCCTTCGCCGTTCTCCAGACGGCGCAAAATCTTAACGGCACAACTCAACCCCTCACGACACGGGGTACATTTGCCACAGGATTCATGGGCGAAAAATTCGATGATCCGTGTAGCTACGCGCACGATGCAGTCATTATCGTCAATGACGATGACACCGGCCGAGCCAAGCATGGTGTCAGCAGCGGCGAGCGATTCGAAATCCATGCACACATTAAGGTCAGATTCAGGAATCATTGGCGCTGAAACACCGCCGGGAATAACTGCCTTGATCTTGCGGCCCGGCCTTGCCCCTCCAGCATGTTTCTCCACCAGTTCCCGCAGCGGTATGCCCATGGGGAGCTCATACAATCCGGGCTTACGGACGTGACCGGAGAGGCAGTAGAGCTTAGGCCCGGGGCTTTTCTCGGGACCGATTTTGCGAAACCATTCGGCGCCGCGGCACACGATATGAGGCAAACAGGCCAGAGTCTCCACATTATTTATGACGGTGGGGCTGGCGTAGAGACCTTCAATTGCGGGAAACGGTGGCTTGAGTTTAGGCTGCCCACGTCGCCCTTCTATGGATTCGAGCAGCGCTGTCTCTTCACCGCAGATATAGGCGCCAGCGCCACGGTGCACGTAAATATCAAGAGAAACATTAGAACCGATAATCCGTTGCCCAAGATACCTCTTATCGTATGCCTCTTTCAAAGCCGCCTCGAGTCTTTGGACGCTCAGGGTGTATTCCCCCCTGATATAAATATAGGCGGTCTCAGCACCGATAGCATAGGCGCAGAGAATCATGCCTTCGATCATCTGATGGGGATCCTTCTCCATGATCGCCCGGTCCTTGAAGGTTCCCGGTTCTCCCTCATCAGCGTTGCAACATAGATACTTCTTTAGAGCCGGGTCCTTAGGCACAAAACCCCATTTGACGCCCGTTGCAAAACCGGCGCCGCCGCGCCCTCGCAGGTTAGAATCCTTGATCAGTTTAATCAGTTCATCGGGTTGATAGTCCCGCAAAACCGTGGCCAGTGCATGGTACCCACCTGCAGTTTCATAGGTGTCGATTCTGTGGGAGTCCGGGGCCTCAGCGTTCTTCATAAGGACTTTCTCCGTCATGCCGGCACCCCTTCCTGGCCGTCGTCTCTGGACTGAATAGTGCGGTGGGCACCACTTGCCTGCGCCTTCAACTCATCAAGGATTTGGTCGATTCTCTGTGTGCTCAGATTCTCGTAATAGGTTTTGTTAATCTGCATGACTGGAGCCGTGCCACAGGAACCGAGACACTCTACGATAGACAGAGTGAAAAGCCCGTCATCGGTAGTTCCACCACACGTGATCCCTAGCCGCTTCTCTAAATGGGGGAGCAGACTCCCGGCCTCCAAAAGAAGACAAGAAACATTGGTGCAGAGCTTGATGTGGAACCTGCCTACGGGCTCGGTATTAAACATGGTGTAAAAAGTAGCGATCTCGTAGACCCATATTTCAGGCACGTCGAGCACACCAGCCACCTCCAGCAGCACCTCGTCAGGAAGGTAGCCGTGTTCTTCCTGGGCGAGGAAAAGAGACGGCATGATCGCTGAACGACGCTTGGGATAGCGCTTGATAATCTCTTTGATCTCTCTTCTCATATCTTCCGTCATAAACTCCGTCGCCGATACCGCCGTCATTTGTCTACCTCCGCAAGCACAGGATCAATGCTTCCCAGCATGGCAACCACATCGGCGAGATAGTCCATATTGCTCGCCCCCTGCAGAGCCTGGAGATTGACGAATGAAGGGGCTCTTACCTTCATGCGGAAGGGTTTTTCGCTACCATCGCTGATGATGTAGAAACCCAACTCTCCCTTGGGAGCCTCAACGCAGGAGTAGATCTCGCCAGCGGGCACCTTGAAGCCGTAGGCGGATAGTTCGAAATGGTGAATCTGGGTTTCCATGGAACACTTGAGCAATTCCTTGTCTACCGGGAAGGACACCGTGGGCTCGTCAGCCAAGAACGGTCCTTCTGGCATATCCCTCATGCATTGTTCAATGATGCGGGTGCTTTCTCTCATCTCATCGATGCGGCACTTCCAGCGGTCGTAACAGTCGCCGCCCTCCATTACGATGACATTGAAGTCCAGCCGGTCGTAGATTTCATAGGGGCAGTCCCGCCGAATGTCCCAGTCCACTCCCGAAGCCCTCAAATTGGGACCACTCAGGCCGAGGTCAATAGCATCTTCCGGAGTGATCACGGCGATTCCCCTGGTGCGTTGCAGAAACACCCGGTTGCGTGCAACAAGCCGTTCGTAGTCGCTGATGCGCTGAGGAAAAATATCGCAGAATTCCCGAATCCTTTCGGCAAACCCCTCGGGCAAGTCCTCGCGCACGCCGCCGACCCGGCAAAATGAGGTGTGCATACGAGCACCGCAAATCATTTCCAGGAGGTCCATAACCATCTCGCGCTCACGCATGGTATAAAGCATCACGGTCATGGCTCCCACATCCATAGGCAGAGCGCCAACGATAAGCAGGTGCCCGGAGATTCGTGACAGTTCCGTCATCATGACACGGATATACTGGGCGCGCTCCGGCGCTTCGATGCCGAGAAGTTTTTCCACCGCAATAACGAACGCCTGATTAGTAGACGGCGGACAGAGATAATCCAGACGGTCGGTAAGGGGGATGATCTGGGTATAAGTAAAATCCTCTGCTAATTTCTCGGTGCCGCGGTGGAGATAGCCGATATGAGGGTCGGTACGAGCGACGTATTCGCCTTTCAACTCAAGAACAAGCCTAAGCACCCCATGGGTGCTGGGATGCTGGGGTCCCAGATTGAGAAGAATCTCTTGGGTGCCCCCGCCGTCCTTTTCTACCTCGTTCAGTACCGTCACATCCGTCATCTCTTCTCACCCGGTTGCGAAGAGTTATTGTCCTGATCGTCGCTGAGACTGGAAGACGAGGTTTCAGTTTTCTCCTCTCCGAAGGGGTTGTAGGTGTCCTTGTAGCCGCGCAGAGGAAAATCTTTACGCATGGGATATCCTTCAAACTCCTCCCACATGTAAATTCTGCGGAGATCAGGGTGACCGTCGAAAACGATCCCGTACATGTCGTAGGCTTCACGCTCGTGCCAATTGGCGGTTTTCCACACGCCCACCACGGAGGAAACTCGCGGCGGATCATCAACCCGGCACTTGATCCGCAGCCGCCATTTCAAGGGAATAGAGTAAAGGTGGTATACCACCTCGAAGCGAGGCGTTTGTGGATAGCGGTCAACCCCACAGATATCTGAAAGGAAATTAAAGCGGAGTTCCGGATCATCCTTGAGGAACCGGCACAAATCGACCACAACGCTAGGCGGCGCGGCGAAGACATGCATGCCGTGGGAGTGGCCCTCATGCTCCACCTCACGCCCAAAGCGTTTGGCAATCTTCGTGCAGTAGAGAGGAACACCCATGGCTATCCTGCCATGGCAGATTCCGGATCGTGCCTTCTCAGAACGTGGGATTTCTGAATTTTTTCCTGAAGCAGGAGAAATCCGTGCATGAGGGCCTCGGGCCGGGGCGGACAGCCGGGTACATGTACGTCCACGGGAACCACCAGTTCGGAACCCTGTACCACGGCGTAGGTGTTGTATACGCCACCGGTTATGGCGCAGGTGCCCATGGCAATGACCCAGCGTGGTTCCGGCATCTGATCATAGAGGCGGCGCACCACGGGAGCGAACTTCTTGGTCACGGTGCCAGCGATGACCATTACGTCCGACTGTCTTGGCGAGGGCCTGAAAACAATCCCGAAGCGATCCAGGTCGTAGCGGGAACACCCGGTAGCGATCATCTCGATAGCGCAGCAGGCGATACCGAAGGTCTCCGGCCACAGGGCGGATTTCCTCGACCAGTTGATGATGCTGTCGGCGGTGCTAAAAAAGACATTATCAGGGAAACGGTTTTCTAGGATTCCCATTCCAGCGCTCCTTTTGCCCAGGCATAGGCGAAGCCCACCAGCAGAAGAAAGATGAAAACGAACATTTCGATATAGCCAAAGAGCCCGATTTCATCGAGTACCACGGCCCAGGGGAACAGGAACATGGCTTCCACATCGAAGATCACGAACAAAATGGCGATGAGAAAATACTGCACCTTGAACAGCCCCACCGCCGCCTGCCCCCAAGGGTCGACGCCACATTCATATGGGCGGTTCTTCTCAAAATAGGGATTGGACGGACGCAGCAGCTTCGATACGAAGAGTATCGCCAAGGCGAGGATAGAGACAGCACCCACCATCAAGAAAACCGGAAGGTATTCAATGGGCATCTTCATACGTCCTTACGTTACCGGTTCTAAAGAATCCTGACGGGGCTAGATGTAGGCATCGTAGCGAAACACACAGGCCCATGCTATTCCTTCACTCCTTGGCATATTGGAAAATCCCTTTAGCTTTGCAAGCTAATCAAGCTAAGCGAAATTTCCTCCGTTGTTCAACCTATCCCTGGGAAAACAGCTCCCCGGGCCATATCAAGAAACCATGCTGGGAGCAGGCCGATGCCCACCGTCCCCAGCCCAGCAACAGCGAGGGCGACACGCAGGGAAGGCGTCAGCGCTAAATCAAAACTCCGGGCCTGTTCTTTCATGTACATCAGCATGACGATACGAAGATAGAAATAGGCGGCCACGGCGCTCAGCAGCACGGCGATTACCGCCAACACCACATACCCCTGCGCCACCAAGGCAGTGAGGATATAGAACTTGGCGAAGAAACCGGCCGTGGGAGGAATGCCGGCAAGAGAAAACAGGAAAATCAATGTCAGCAAGGCAAGGCCCGGGTGTGACTTTGCAAGACCGGCGTAGTCCTCGATGTTCTCGCCGCTAAAATCCCCCTTCCTCATCATGACTATGGCCCCGAAGATGCCGAGATTCATAAAGGCATAGATAAGAAAATAGAGCATGACGCTGGCAATTCCGTCATGCCCCCCCGCCACCAGTCCGAGAAGCGCAAAACCAACGTGGGCGATACTGGAATAGGCCAGCATGCGCTTAATATTGGTCTGAACCAGGGCGACGAAACTGCCCAAGGTCAGGGTCAGGACTGCGATCACCGCGATAACGGGGCCCCAGATATCGGCGACCCCTATCAACGCATCGGGGAAGATACGGAGAATGATGGCGAAGGCAGCGGCCTTAGGCCCCACCGATATGAAGGCAGTAATGGTTGTGGGTGCCCCCTCGTAGACGTCAGGAACCCACATATGCAGGGGGACAGCCCCGACCTTGAAAACGAGACCCGTAACCATGAAGACCGTGGCGAGAATGAGGAGTGGATCGAGAGGCCCGTCCCGGTTCAGGGTGATGGCGAGCTCACTGAGCTGGGTAGTGCCAGCAAGGCCGTAGACTAGAGAGACCCCGTAGAGGAAGATTGCCGACGAGAGAGCCCCGAGGATTACGTATTTGAGCGCAGCTTCGTTGGAACGGGAATCGTGGCGCACAAAACCGGTCAACACGTAGACAGACAGGGCCATAAGTTCGAGGCCGAGATAGATGGATACGAGATCAATGGCCGAGGTCATAATCATCATGCCGGCCAAGGCGAACAGCAGTAGTACGAAGTACTCCCCGCGCTCTATGTTCTCCTCCTCCAGGTATTTGGGAGAAATCAGGATTACAAGAGCCGTCACCATAAGAACCACTGCCTTAAAAAAGACGGCGAATCCGTCGACCACGAACATACCGCCATAGGCCGGACGGACCGGTCCCGCAAGGACATAAGTAGCAATAGCAGCAGCAGCAACCACGGCCAGGGAAATGCCGGAAAACAGAACCATGCGCCCACGCGCGGGAATGAGACTGACCAGCAACAACAAACAGGCACAGGAGATGACGATAATCTCGGGCAGGCTAGCAATAATCGAAGCAACGATCATGTCTGCGTTCATAAGTGCATCACCCTACCTATACGTGCCCTGTACCTGCTCCAGCAGGTGCTCAACGGAGACATGCATGACGTCAAGGAAAGGTTGCGGATAGAATCCAACCCAGAAAACGAAAACCGCTAGGGGTATGGCCGCTACAAGCTCCCGCCCGTTCATATCCCACATGGCCTCGCCCTTTTCGTAGACCGGAGGCCCCAGAGCCACCTTTCTGAACATGCCTAACAAATAAGCCGCGCTGAGCACCGCACCGGTCACGGCGATAGCGCCGATCATCATGTTGGTGGCGAAGGCCCCGGTCAGTATCAACAGCTCACCGATGAAGGCATTGGTTCCCGGCACCGCCAGGGATGACAGGGTGAACACCGCGAGCAGCACGCCATAGACCGGCGCCACCTTCATCAGGCCGCCATAATCGCCGATACGCCGGGTATGTGTC
The DNA here is from genome assembly GCA_030739855.1 of Alphaproteobacteria bacterium. Lineage (GTDB taxonomy): Bacteria > Pseudomonadota > Alphaproteobacteria > UBA11136 > UBA11136 > UBA11136. The sequence goes on from JASLYJ010000012.1 coordinate 41,958, forward strand.
CTTTCGTAGATCAGCCCGACGAACAAAAACAGGGCTCCGGTGGTGATGCCGTGATTGAACATCTGCAGAATGCTGCCTTCCAGCCCCCTCGAATTGAGCGCGAACAGCCCCAGGGTGACGAAGCCCATGTGACTGACACTCGAATAAGCCACCAGCTTTTTCAGGTCGTCCTGGGCCAGCGCCAGAAACCCGCCGTAAACGATCGCTATTACCGACAGCGCCAAAACTGGTAAAGCAAAATACTGTGAGGCCTCGGGCAACATGGGCAGCGAAAAGCGCAGGAATCCATAAGCTCCCATCTTGAGCAAAACCCCAGCCAGTACGATGCTGCCCGCCGTCGGCGCCTCCACATGAGCATCGGGTAGCCAGGTATGTACCGGCACCATAGGCACCTTGACCGCAAAGGCCACCAGGAAGGCTAGAAACACCCAAGCCTGGACAATGAAAGAATAGTCACCATCCATGAGCACAAGGATGTCGAAGGTCTCACCGCCATGAAAATAGAGGACCAGGATTCCCACCAGGAACAGTACGCTGCCTACAAGCGTGTAGAGGAAGAACTTGAACGCCGCATAGACCCGATTGTCGCCGCCCCAGACGCCGATGATGAGATACATGGGAATAAGCATGGCTTCCCAGAAAAAGTAAAATAGGAATAGATCAAGGGCGCAGAAGACCCCCAGCATCAATGCCTGCATAACCAGAAGACTGATCATGAACTGCGCTACCCTGCGTGTGATAGCCCGCCACGAGGCGAGGACGCAGATCCATCCCAGCAGCGCGGTCAGGAACACAAACAACACGCTGATCCCATCGACACCAAGGGCATAGGAAATGCCAAGCGACGGAACCCAGGAAACGGTTTCGCGGAACTGCATGGCGTAAGTGGTGGTGTCAAAGTTGAACAGCAACCACGTGGCGAGCAGAAAATCGGCAACAGCAAAGGCTAGGGCGACCCACCGCACCTTGTTGTCTGAACGCAGGAAGGGCAGGATCGCAGCACCGATGGCAGGCAGAAAGATAATCAGGCTGAGCACGGGAATTTTCATCATGGGCCCTACCCTTTATCCGCCGGAGATCACAAAATAGGTGGTAATCCCAATCAGAATCCCACCCACCATGGCCATAGCGTAATGGGTCACGACCCCCGTCTGTAGACGCCGCAGGGATGCTCCCCATGCCAGGGCAGTGCGGGCCACCCCGTTAACGCAGGCATCTACCACGTTCATGTCGACCTTCAGCCCCAAGCGCGCCGATCCATGGAGAAAGGGCAGTACCACCGTATCAGCGAGCCGGCTCACGGCACCCTCCCAGAGGGCTGCCGGTTTCTCGGCGAACCACATGAAAAGCCGCGCACCCTTGCGATAGAACCAATCGGTATCGAGGCTGATGGTACGCTCGGGATCGAGGTGACGCAGCAGCAGGACGAAGCCCAGGGCCGTGAACATCAGTATTCCTAAACTACCGGTGACATGGGCCGCCGTGTAGGGTTCGAAATGGACCGGATAAGGGAGCAGGGAATAAAGCATCCCCGGGAACACGCCGATGGCAATGCACAGAACAGCAGCGATGCCCATGGCGGTGAGCATGTTGGCAGGCGGTTCTTTGGCCTTGAGACCAGAATCGTGGCCAAAGAACATGTAATAAGGAAGCTTGAGTCCGGTGTGGAGGAAGGTCCCCGACGAGGCTAGGGTCAGCAACAGCGCCACCACCGCCAGATGGTCCTCGCCAGCCGCGGCCACTACCATGGATTTACTGACAAAGCCACTGAAGAATGGAAACGCCGAAATGGCGAAGGCGCCAACCATGTAGAGCACCACCGTCCACGGCATAGTCCTGTAGAGCCCGCCCATGTCGGTGAGTAGGCGTTTCCCCGTCATATGAATGACGGCGCCAGCCCCCATGAACAGCAGCCCCTTGTAGATGATATGGGCGAATGCATGGGAGGCTGAGCCATTCACAGCCATTTCGGTGCCGATGCCGACGCCCGCCACCATGTAGCCCACCTGGCTGACGATGTGATAGGCAAGAAGCCGCCGACAGTCATTCTCAAGCACGGCGTAGATCACGCCGTAGATGGCCATGGCGGTGCCAAGCCAAATCAAGATTTCGGTTCCTGGAAAGGCCCTGAGCAAAACATAAACAGCGGTCTTAGTGGTAAAGGCACTCATGAATACAGCACCTGTTACCGTCGCCTCCGGATAGGCGTCGGTGAGCCAAGCGTTGAGTGGCGGTACTGCCGCGTTAAGGATGAAGGAGATAAGGATGAGGACGTAGGCCAAACTGCCGTCTTCGGCGATGGGACCAAACAGCATGGAGCCCGTCTCCAAGCCATGAATTACGATCCCACTCAGCAACAGTACGCCACCCGTGATATGGACCATGAGATAGCGGAAGCCGGCACGTGTCGCTGGCCCGTTGTTCGAGGCGAAGACCAGGTAGGCCGAAGAGAAGGCCATGATCTCCCAGAACACAAGAAGGGTGAACCAATCTCCGGCGAAGACCACGCCGAGCGCGCTTCCCACGTAAAGAAATGCTGCCACGTGCTCTGAGGGGCGTTCTACGTGGAGCGCGTAGATCATGCCGATCAGCGACATAATGGTGAGGACATGGGCGAAGACGAGGCTGAGTTTGTCCACCTGGCCCGCAACAATGGCGATCCCGGCAAACTCAAAGACGCCAAAAGTTCCCGGTGTCATATCCACCACGCTGATGATGGCGAACGTAGGAATGAGAATCATCAATACTTGCCGCGCCCGCCAGCTGAGCAGAGGAATGAGGGGCGCTCCGAGGATGAAGAGCAGTCCTGGATGGACCCATTCACTCATAGTAGTCCTCGTCCTTCATAAGCCCTCCTTGGTGGCCAAGGAACTTGGAGGCGACGATGATAAGAACGCAGGAAATGAAGCCAAAAAGTGCCGCCCAGCCGGGGATGGCATCCCAGAAAAATTCCACGTGCTCGCGCGGAGCTAGAAAATCGGTGACGAAAACAAGCACCAAGACCACGATAAATAGTATCCAGCGGCGTTTTCTGTAGGCCGTATCTCCGAAGAAATTGACGATCTTCGCAATCATCCCACTACCCCCCGCGCCAGAGTGAGAAAGTAACCGGGGTAGAGCCCCATGAGTAGGGACAGCAGGGCGGTCACCACCAAGGGTGCAGCCACCAGTGGAATCTCACGGATTTCCTGTGGTGCGTCAGCATCCTGTGTGGTGCTTTCCTTCTCGAAGAAGGCGGTATAGGTGACGGGCAGAAAATAGGCTGCGTTAAGTATTGTGCTCACCAGCAGAACCACCAAGAAGACAAATTCATGCGCTTCTACCGCCCCCAGCACGAGGTACCATTTACTGATGAAACCACCTGAAGGCGGGATACCGATCATGCCCAGCGAACCGATGAAGAATGCGACCATGGTCCAAGGCAGCTTGCGACCGATACCGGCGAGCTGGCTGATTTTTTTACGGCGCGAGGCACAATAGATGGAGCCAGCGCAGAAGAAGAGCGTGATTTTTGACAGGGCATGAGCGGCGATGTGAACGATGCCGCCAACTATGGCACCGGGAGTTAGCAGTGCCGCGCCAAGGATGATGTAGGAGAGCTGGCTCACTGTTGAATAGGCGAGTCGCGCTTTTAGGTCGTCGCGAGTCAGGGCGTAGATGGAGGCGGTGATAATGGTGAAAGAGACAAGATAGGCGGTGATGATGCCGAGACTCATGTCCTCCATTAAGCGCACACCGAAGACGTTGAAGATAACCCTGAGTACGCAGAACACACCCATCTTGACCACCGCCACCGCATGGAGCAGAGCACTCACCGGTGTTGGCGCTACCATGGCCGAGGGCAGCCAAGCGTGTAGTGGCATAATGGCGGCCTTAGCGAAGCCCGCCAGATAACACAAATAGACGACACTCAGAAGGAGTGGCGAGGCGGCAACCCCATCAAGCAGCCCCCCAGGCATGAAGTCGAGTGACCCCGTCAGATAATAGGTGAGTGCCAGTGCGGCAAGCAGGGCGGTCTTCGATGCTCCCGCCAGATAGACAAGGTAGATGCGGCTGCCGCGCCAGGACTCCTCATTTTCGTGGTGATAGACCAGAGGATAAGTGACTAGGCTCAAAGCCTCGTAGAAAATCACCAAAGTAAATAGGTTGGCGGCGAAGGCGCCGCCCACCGCAGCCGCTAGGGAGACCGCAAAACAGGCGAAAAAACGCGTCTGGGCGTGTTCCTCCAGACTCCGCATGTATCCGATGGAATAAACTGCCGCTGCCATCCACAGAAAGGACGAGATGCTGGCGAAGACCATGCCCAGGGAATCCACCCGGAACGCGAAGTCGGCGCCGGGCAGGATCTGAAACATGGTGTATTCGACAATGCCCCCGGCCAGCACCATCGGCGCCATGGAAGCGACGATGAGGAACATGACCACGGAGGCGCACAGGGTTACCGCGTCCCTGAATTTATCGCGACCGTGGAGCAGGAGGATGGCTGCCGCCGCCGCCAGCGCTACGGCGACGGCCAGAAGAGGCCTGGCGGATTCAACAATCTCGGTAGAGGCGGCGACTTCCAATTTTTTACCCTTTCATGATGGCAATTTCGTCGACTTCGAGCGTCGCCTTATTGCGCACCACGGTGACCAGAATAGCGAGGGCAACAGCCACCTCACAGGCGGTGACGGTAATAACGAAGATGGTGAATATCTGCCCCTCCAGATTCTCGAGAAAACGGGAGAAGGCAACAAGGTTGATGTTCACAGAATTGAGCATCAGCTCCAGTGACATAAGCACCACGAGAACATTGCGTCGTAATAGAACGCCAGCTGCGCCGATAACGAACAAGCTTGCACCAAGAGCCAAATACCACGACAGGGGAACCATTACTCTGCCTCCCTTCTCGCCAACACGACAGCACCGATAAGGGCCACGAGAAGGACCACAGAGGCAATCTCGAAGGGAAGGAGGTAGTCGGCAAAAAGGGTCAAGCTTAGTTCCTTAACGCTACCCGCCGCACCTTCCCCGGC
>JASLYJ010000013.1 GCA_030739855.1 Alphaproteobacteria bacterium
GGAACAGGTACGTAATGCCGGCGCCATCTTTCTTGGGCGTTTCACGCCCGGGGCCATTGGCGACTACATCGCCGGCCCTAACCACGTGTTACCTACCTCGCGCAGCGCGCGATTTTCGTCGGGTCTAAGCGTCTATGATTTTCTCACCCGTACCTCCTTGGTGGGCTGCGACGCCGACAGCCTCAAGGCCATCGGCCCCGCAGCGGTGACACTGGCTCAGGCAGAAGGGTTAGATGCCCATGCCCAGTCCGTGGCAATCCGCCTCAACACGCCCCTCAGCAAATAGTTCCCCCTCGACCAAGCAGCGGCAGTGTTAACCCCGAGAGCGGTAATTTTCAAGAAAACAGCAAAAAGTGTTGAAAACCTAGCGTAAGTTGCCTATTCCCACTTATCGTTCGACGCGCTTCGCCGTTCATAGCATCGAAGAGAAGGAGGCTTCGTGGCGAAAGAGGAGTTAATGGAGTTTTCAGGCACGGTCACAGAACTGCTGCCTAACGCGATGTTTCGGGTCAAGCTGGACAATGACCATGAAATCCTCGCCCACACCGCCGGTAAAATGCGCAAACATCGCATTCGCGTCCTCGCCGGTGACCGCGTCACCGTCGAAATGACCCCTTATGACCTGACAAAGGGGCGTATCTCCTTCCGTTTTAAATAACCCCTTGTTCCGTGGCCGTCTCCACACTCGTGGCAAAGACGCCTCTGATCCTGGCTTCGGCTTCGCCGCGGCGTCTTGAACTACTTGAACGAATCGGCATCCACCCCAACGAGGTGGACCCCCCACATATTAATGAATCTCCCCTGTGCAACGAAAAACCAGCCGACCATGCCTTGCGACTGGCCCGTGAAAAGGCCGGGATCGTCCACGCCCGTCATCAGGGCTGTTTCATCCTTGCCGCCGATACAGTGATAGCCTGCGGTAGGCGTATCCTTCCAAAAGCGGGTGACACCGCCCAAGCGCTGTCCTGTCTAGAACTGCTTTCCGGGCGGCGGCACCGGGTCCTCGGTGGCGTTTGTATCATCGATCCCGAAGGCACGCTCCATAGCCTCCGTGTCACCACTATCGTGGCCTTCAAACGGTTGACGGGGGGAGAAATAGCGTCCTATCTGGAGAGTGACGAATGGCGTGACAAGGCAGGAGGATACGCTATTCAAGGGCGTGCCGAAGCGTTCGTGCGCTTCATTAATGGTTCCTATAGTAACGTGGTGGGGCTACCCCTGTTCGAGACTCACACTCTGTTGGCGGGGCTAGGATACTCAGGAGAAAACGCACCCTAGAGGAAGGACTATCACCATGACTGGCGATTTTCTGGTGAATTTGGTTCCCGGCGAAATGCGGGTGGCCGCCGACGGTGACCTCCCGCGTGAGCGTTTCGACGTGGCGCCTGGAGAAATCTCGTGAGCGCTAGCGAGAAGAGCAAGACCGGTTCAGGCCCTGCCTGCCCCGTGTGCGGCCGTCCACGGGCAGCGCAATACCGCCCCTTTTGTTCATCTGGATGCGCCCAGCGCGACCTCGGACACTGGCTCAATGGCAATTACCGCATCCCCACAAACGAGGAACCTGAGGATATGGAAGGCAATCCCGACACCATCCATGAAATTTCAGACCAGGAGGATTGAGACCGACCTCCTGGGGGTTCTAGACAGGGGGTGGGAATTTTTCTATAAGCGGCAGCAAGCTGAGGATTACGCCCATTCAAGGACGTCTTTCAAAAACATTTAACCTATTTCCTTCGCCCAGGTAGCTCAGTTGGTAGAGCAGTGGACTGAAAATCCTCGTGTCGGTGGTTCGATTCCGCCCCTGGGCACCATTTTCCCCATTCTTCGAAACCGCAGAGATAGGACCCGACTCCTAGCAATCGAAATACCACTACATACCAAATCGCGTTAGGACGAATTTAACCCCGAAGCGGAGAGACGGCTTCTAGAGCGCTCCGGCCTGTTGCAGCACGTCCTGGGCATGGCCCTTGACTTTGACCTTGCGCCAGAGTTGGCGCACTACGCCTTCGCCGTCGATAAGGAAGGTGGAACGTTCGATCCCCATGTATTTGCGGCCGCACATACTCTTCTCCACCCAGACACCATAGGCCTTGCACACCGCTCCTTCCTCATCAGCAGCCAGAGGGAAGTTGAGTTCGTATTTGGCCTTGAACCTGTCATGCCTGTCCACGCTGTCACGGGATATGCCGATAATGGCGGCGTCTATCCTCTTGAAATCCGGTAGGGCGTCGCGGAAATCACAGGATTCCTTGGTGCAACCGGGCGTTAAGTCCTTGGGATAAAAATACAGGATCACCTTGTTGCCACGCAGGTCGGACAGCATAATTTCACCGCCGCTGTCGGTAGCCAGGGTGAAATCGGGGGCTGTGTCACCGGGCTGAATGGTCATAGGGGTCAGGTCTCCTTATTTTTTGCGTAACTTTGATCATCGTTTCGTAAAGGCCGCGTGCCTCCACCGCTCCCAACGGGAGGGCGCTTCATAGAAGAAAGTTTGGTACAATGCCGCCGGTTATAGAACTGTGGCCGTAAGGAAAACCTATTTGCGATCTTCTCCGGGTGGGTGGAGAGAAAGCAGCGCCAAGCGCCCTCCCTACAGCAGAAGGGCGTGCGGCGATAGCAGTGGAGGTCAGGAGGAGTGTTAAGCTCTTGGCTCTTCGCTCGGCTCTTCGCTCGGCTCTTCGCTTGGCCCTTCGCTTGGCCCTTCCGCCAAGCTGAGGTTCTGGGCTGCAAATTTTCCGTTGCGCCCCTCCGCAAGTTCATATTCAACCTTCTGTCCCTCGTTCAGCGTGGGCAGATTGGCCTCTTCAACCGCAGAAATGTGCACGAAGGCATCATCAGAACCATCCTCCGGAGCGATGAACCCAAAGCCTTTTTGGGGGTTGAACCACTTAACAGTGCCTATAGGCATGTTTTCTTACTCCATAATATTGGGATAACAACGCCGTCATCCTCGATCATTTTAAGCAAATGCGGAACTCATGTTGCAAACCAATACCAAGGGGATCGAGAACGCCCTAGCAAGGGACGAGCGATGGACCCGCATACTGGGAATGATGAGTGCCTCTGATGCTCCAGCTTCGATTATACAAGAGCTTTATCGCAGGATTCAAGGAATCCTGCATGTTTAGGCATGCGATGATTATAGTTTCCCTGCTTTTCCGCTTTGCGCCGTCTGCAGGTTATCATCGACAATACTCTGGCAGCTTAATCACTTTCCGTGCCTCCGCACTCTCAGCTACCGCATACAGCCCGCCTGAATAACGTGGACAGTCCAGTGCCAGTCCTTCCTTGATAATGGTAGCACCGATATCTTCTCCTTCAAGATAGCAGGTGCCGACGCGGCGGTCATAAGTCTTCTCTCCGGATAGTTCGCAGCGGACGATTTTACCTATGACAAGATCGCGCATGAATTGCTTCGATTGTGGCCCGAATGGCTCGTTCAACTCAGGCGCCGACACGCCGTTCAGCCGGATTGGCAGTTCGCCGAGTTCAATGGTATCGCCGTCGCGGACATGAGTGACGAGACCGGTTAAGGTTGATTCGGCAGCAGCAGTTGTAGCGAGTCCGGTAATTAAAGTAATAGATATGCAGAGGATGCAGGGCAGATGTTTCATGGACACCAACTTAGCGCGATGTTGCTCCATTTGTTACCCGAGAACGAAAAAGGCCCCAGCGCCGAAACGCTAGAGCCTTGATATTTATTGGTAGCGGAGGGCAGACTCGAACTGCCGACACCCGGATTATGATTCCGGTGCTCTAACCAACTGAGCTACTCCGCCATAAGGGATATGGTGGCCTATACGCCGGGGAGAAGGGAACTGTCAAGCCGCTACAGCAGCGCTTTCCTCGTGAACAATCCAGCCCCCACCCAGCATCCGCTCGCCGTCGTAGAAGACACAGGCTTGGCCTGGGGCGACACCGGCCTGGGGTGTTTCCAGAACCACTTCGGCATCATCTTCTCGGCTATAAAGGGTAGCCACCACAGGCGACTGGGCCGAGCGCAGCTTTACCGCAACCTTTGTGCCCTCAGGAGGGATGTGAGAGCCCGGCCCCAGCCAATTGACCTCGCGCACGCGCAGGCAGTAGCGTTTTAGGGCTGCCAATGGGCCAACGATGACCCGGGCCATTTTTGGATCGATACCCACCACGTAGAGTGGCATACCGTCGCTACCCTTCATGCCGCCGATGCCTAGCCCCTTACGCTGGCCCACAGTGTAATGGATGACTCCGTGATGGCAGCCCAGAACAGAACCGTCTACATGGACGATATCACCGGGCCTGGCTGCGCCGGGGCGCAGCTTCTCTACCACGGCCCCGTAATTGCCGTCGGGTACGAAACAGATGTCCTGGCTGTCTGGCTTGGCACTCACAGGGAGCCTAAACTTCCGTGCCAACCCCCGGGTGGAGGTTTTTTTGATGGCTCCCAATGGAAAGCGCAAGAGATCGAGTTGAGGCCGCGTGGTGGCGAAGAGAAAATAACTCTGATCGCGCGAGGGATCGGCGGCCATGAATAGTTCCGGGCCCTCCAGACCTGGGGCGCGGCGCACGTAATGGCCGGTGGCCAAGGTGTCGGCGCCAATATCCATAGCCATTTCCAGAAGATCGTGAAACTTCACCGTCTGGTTACAGCACACGCAGGGAATAGGAGTCTCACCCCGCGCGTAGCTATCTGCAAAGACCTCGATTACGCCCTCACGGAAACGAGATTCGTAGTTAAGCACATAATGGGGAATGCCAATATGGTCAGCCACCCGACGCGCGTCGTGGATGTCTTCGCCGGCGCAACAGGTGCCGGGACGCACTGTCGTTTGCCCGTGGTCGTAGAGTTGGAGCGTGATACCTATCACGTCATAGCCTTCATCAGCGAGCATGGCAGCGGTGACGGCACTATCCACACCACCGGACATGGCCACCACCACCCGCGTTTCTGCCGGAGGCTTGTCAAAACCAAGAGAATTCATAGAGGCATTCATTACCGGAATATGGAGCCTTCAAAAATGGGAAACAAGTCCGCATGGAGGTGACAGGCAAATTGAGTGAGACACGGGAAATCGGAAAATTCTGTGCTAGTCCCTCTCCTCGATCCATGCGACCTGAATGGCCTCAAGGATTTTCTCGTTGGAGCGTTTGAGATCGTCGTCGAAACCTGGCAATTCCGTGACCCAGCGGTGGAGGTCGGTGAAACGCAGGTTCACGTTATCAACCTCGGGGTGGCACTCCTCCAATCCGATGGCAATATCGTGGATGTCTGTCCAGTGCATGGGAATCAGTCTACCATCATATTGCGGGTGGAGACCGGCAGAGTCACGGTAATCCCGTCCAGTTCTGGAGTGATGATAATCTGGCATCCAAGCCGTGAGGTGTGGGTCAACCCCCAGGCTAGGTCAAGCATATCTTCTTCGTCTTCAGTGGCTTCCTTGAGCTTACCGTAGTAGTCGGGATCCACGATTACGTGGCAGGTGGAACAGGCCAGAGATCCTTCGCAAGCACCTTCGAGGTCGATATTGTTCTTGTGAGCGATCTCAAGTACGGACAGGCCTTCGGGCGCGTCTACCTCGTGGCGGGGTCCGTCTGAGTCGATGAAGGTCATTTTTGGCATAAGGAGGTGTCTTTTCTTGTCTATTGAGGTTGGTGCGAGCCGTGCGCCCGTTCCTTAACAATCACGAACGGCAAGTTCAAGATTCAACGCGCTGTCGCTATATCGTCGCCTTTCTTGTCCTCGCCTGCCCCAGCGCCAGAAGACAAATCATCCTCCGTCAGCTCGGACACCTGTTTGCCTTCCAAGGCCTTGCGGATACCGCGGTCCATGCGGCGTTCGGCAAAGGCGCACGAGACCTTATCGAGTTCGGCAATTCGGGCGTAGATAGTGTCGCGGTCGGCGCCAGCGATGGCATCGCGTAGGTGAGTAACGACCCGGTTGATATGATCACGCTCGGCCTCGGCGCAGAGGTCGCCATCGGCAGAAAATGCCGCTCCAAGCGCCACCAGCATCCGCTCACCGTCCACTTGGGCCTCAGCTAAAAGGCGTTCGCTCATATCGGATTTGGCGTGTTCCATGCTTTCACGCAACATACGCGCCATGTCTTCCTCTCTGATGCCGTAGGATGGTTTGACCTCTACATGCTGTTCAAGGCCGGTGGTCTGTTCGCGCGCCGAGACGGTAAGCAGGCCGTCGGCGTCAATGATGAAGGTGACAAGAACACGGGCGGCCCCTGCAGTCATGGGCGGGATACCGTGTAGCTCGAAACGGGCCAGCGAACGGTTCTGGCTCACCATCTCGCGCTCACCCTGAACCACGTGAATAATCATGGCCGTCTGGCCGTCCTGATAGGTGGTGAATTCCTGGGTTTTGGAAACCGGAATGGGGGTATTTCTGGAAATTACCTTTTCCGTGATCTTGCCCATAGTTTCGATTCCCAGGCTTAGTGGTGTCACATCTAGCAGTAGGCTGTCGGACCCTATAGTCAGGGCCTCGGCTTGAATCGCCGCGCCCAGTGCTACCACCGCGTCAGGGTCAATATCGGCCAGCGGTTCACGCCCGAATAGTTCCGCCACTCGCGCACGCACCAAGGGCACCCGGGTGGAACCACCTACCAACACCACACCGCTCACGTCTTCGGGTGCAAGGCCAGCATCTTCGATTACATGGCGGCAAATGTCGGTAGTACGCTCCACAAAAGACACAATCAGAGATTCATAGGTCTCCCGGTCGAGGCGGTGGTGGGTAGTGGCACCGTCAGTATCAATTACCCATTCGCCATCTTGGGCTGAAGACAGGCATTCTTTGGCCAAACGTGCCGACATGAGTGCCGTCTTCACCTCAGTTCTGGTGAGGGCGTGAGAGGAATTTCCTTCAGTCCTCTGGGCCAGGAAATACTCGGCGATGGCATGGTCGAAATCATCGCCGCCCAGCGCGGCGTCACCACCAGTAGCTAAGACCTGGAAGATGCCTTTTTCCATACGTAGCAGGGATACATCGAAGGTACCGCCGCCCAAGTCATAGACCGCAAACACGCCTTCCGCGTTCTTGTCCAGTCCGTAGGCTAGGGCCGCCGCCGTGGGTTCGTTCACCAGCCGCAGCACCTCAAGCCCAGCAAGTCGGGCGGCATCGCGGGTGGCAGTGCGGGCGGCATCGTCAAAATAGGCTGGCACCGTGACCACGGCGCGGTCCACGGCGTGGTCGAGCGTCGTTTCTGCACGCATTTTCAACGCCCGTAGGATATCAGCCGAAATCTCCACTGGGGTCAGGGTCCGCCCCCTTACCTTCAAGCGTACCATGCCGCCCTCCTCATCTCCGTCCTGACCTACCGCCGGTTCAAAAGGAAGGGTGCCGGCAAGGGATTTGATGTCTTCAGCCTTCCGGCCCATGAGTCGCTTGATGGAACTGACTACTGATTCGGGCTCCTCAAGAAGGGCCCGGCGCGCCAACTCCCCCACCAGTGGCAAGGCCTTGGTGTCTTCACTGTAGGCCGCCACAGAGGGCACCAGAAATGACCCGTCTTCGCCAGGCAGGATTTCCGGCCGGCCATCGTGGGATATCGCCACCGCCGAATTTGTGGTTCCGAGATCAATGCCTACAGCAAGATCATGTTCACCTTCATGAAGCGCGGGAGTCTCGCCAGGTTCGTGTATCTGGAGCAGGGTGGTCATAACGGTCTCAGGGAATGTCTCAGTAAGTATCTCAGGGGGCTTGGGAATGACGAGCACGGGCGGTGCGCAGTTCGTCTTCGAATTTTATCAGGTATTTGAGCCTTGTGGTGAGGCGGTCGGCGGTGGAGAGGTCGTTTTTCCCGAAAGCGTCCGCCAGCTCCGCCAGGCAGTTAGCCTTTTCACCGCCTGCCACAGTAGCGATCCCTTCCACTGCGTCCAGGCTTTTAGCTTCCGCCAGGGCCTCGCGCTGTTCCATGGCTTCCATCAGAAGCACGGGATCGCTCATAGTGTTGCAGCCATCGGCGTGGATGGTCATGCCCTGCATTTCAAGCAGGGTGATGGCACGCTTTACAGGATCCTGGAGAGTTTCGTAAGCAGTGTTGATGTCCGCGGTAAGGGCAATGGAGATGGCCCGTTCCCGGGAGGTTTTTGTGGCGAAGCGGTCGGGGTGGAGCTTCCGTTGCAGATCGAAATAGTGGCGGTCCAGCTCTTCTGATGGTATTTCGAAGCCGGGCTCAAGGTCGAGGCGGGCAAAAGGGTCTAGGGGGCGCGACGGTTGTACCGCCTCGCAGGTGCTGCAGAACAGGTCTCCTGCCATCACCGGTCCACGGCACGACCAACAGGCGTTCACCCTCGCAGGCATCATGGGCTCCACGGCACCAGGTTGCGATGGGACGGTGTCGGAGGGCAGCATGGCGTTAGTTGCGCCGTTGCCATTGGATGTTTCGCTGGGAAGCTTTTTTGCCGCCTTATCCATCATGGTCTACGGAAGCGGGACCGTCTCGCCAGGCAAACCCATTACACGTGGAAGGACTCGCCACAGCCACAGCGTCCCTTCTCGTTTGGGTTATTGAAGACAAAACCGGATTGAAGTTCATCCTCAACGAAATCCATCTCTGTGCCGATTAGGAACATGATGGCCTTGGGATCAATAAAAACCGCGATACCACCCTGTTCCACAACGTCGTCGTGGGGATCCTTCTCGTCTGCGAATTCCAGCGTATAGGACATGCCCGAACAGCCCTTGGAACTGATGCCGACGCGAATTCCCGCCGAAGGCTTACCGCGGCTATCCAGCAATTCCTTAACCCGGCTTACAGCAGCAGAAGTAATAGACATCAGGACTGGAGGCGCTGGTGTCATGCTACTTTTTTTAACAGTATCCTGCATGGCGTCTCTCTGGCCTCTATTCAGCCTACGGACAAACGGGCTTTCTCCGCCTCTTTGCTATCAGCGGCGTCCGGTCCCTCATTGCGTTTCGTCTGGTAGTCTTCCACCGCCGCCTTGATAGCGTCCTCAGCCAGCACCGAGCAGTGAATCTTTACCGGCGGCAGAGCGAGATGTTCGGCGATCTTTTTATTCTTGATGTTCGAAGCCTCATCAAGGGTCTTTCCCTTGATCCATTCGGTGATAAGCGAACTTGAGGCGATGGCCGAACCGCAGCCGAATGTCTTGAACTTAGCATCCTCGATAATACCCTCAGGCGTGACCTTAATCTGCAGCTTCATCACATCACCGCAGGCCGGCGCACCCACCAGCCCAGTCCCCACCCGGGCATCATTTTTATCCATGGAACCCACATTACGGGGATTATCGTAATGATCTATCAGTTTGTCGCTGTATGACATGTCTTTTTCTCCACGCTTGAAACGTCTTGTTTTTCCTTAAACTCAACCAACGGCCGTCAATGGGCCGCCCATTCAACTGAACCAATGTCGATTCCTTCCTGAGCCATTTCCCAGAGCGGACTCAGTTCACGTAGTTTTTTCACTTGGGTAACGATTTCAGTCACTGCTTTGTCCATCTCGTCCTCAGTGGTAAAGCGTCCTATCCCGAGTCGCAGACTGGTATGGGCCAGGTCCTCGGAGACACCAAGGGCGCGTAGCACGTAGGAAGGCTCCAGTGAGGCTGAGGTGCAGGCCGAACCCGACGACACGCAAAGATTCTTGATCCCCATCATCAGAGATTCGCCCTCCACATAGGCAAAGCTGAAGTTGAGGTTTCCGGGAATGCGCTGGTCGAGGTCACCGTTGAGGTAGACCTCCGGTAATTGCTCTGTAATTCCTTTGTAGAGACGGTCGCGCAGATAGTGCAGACGTTCAGATTCCTGAGCCATTTCCCTGCCAGCGATAGTGCAAGCCTCGCCCAGCCCAACGCAGAGCAGTGCCGGCAGCGTGCCCGAGCGCATACCGCGTTCCTGGCCACCGCCGCTAAAGAGTGGGGTCAGCCGTACTCGTGGCTTGCGGCGCACATAAAGAGCGCCCACGCCCTTGGGTCCGTAGATTTTGTGGCCTGAGATGCTCATGAGGTCGATGTTCATTTCGTTGACATCGAGGGGAATCTTGCCCACGGCCTGGGCGCAATCGCTGTGGAAAAAAACGCCTTCCTCACGACAGATAGCGCCAATTTTGGCTATTGGTTGGATAACGCCTATCTCATTATTAACCCCCATGATAGAGACTAGCGCGGTCTTCTCAGTAATGGTCTCGCGCAGCTGGTTAGGGTCGATGAGGCCGTTCTTGGCTACACACAGATAGGTCACCTCGCAACCTTCCTGGTCTACGTTGCGGCAGGATTCGAGCACGCATTTATGTTCGGTGGTGCAGGTGATAATGTGGTTCTTGCGGTCCTTGTAAAAACGGCTCACGCCCTTTATGGCCAAGTTGTTGGATTCAGTGGCACCGGAGGTAAAGATGATTTCCCTGGGATCGGCGCCGATGAGAGCGGCAATCTCGGTCCGCGCCTTCTCCACCGCATCTTCTGCTTCCCAGCCGAAAACGTGGTTACGTGAGTGGGGATTGCCGAACTTCTCGGTGAAATAGGGCACCATGGCATCCAATACACGGGGGTCCATAGGCGTGGTCGCCTGATAGTCGAGATAAATCGGTTTCCCGGCCTTTTGTGTCACTTCTCTCTTCCTTATTTTTTTGAGAGTGTTCATATGAAGTCTCTTCTCAAGCAGCTTCGGTAGCTAGCGTTCCCTTGCGGGAACAGAGCGAGCCCCAAGTCTGGAGAAAATGATCAACATCCGTTTTTTCAGTGCTCCAACCGAGGCTAACGCGGATGGCGCATCTGGCTAGGTCCTCGTCCACACCCATGGTCCGAAGCACCCGCGAGGGGGCAACTTTGCCCGAGGAGCAGGCAGCGCCGGCGCTCACAGCCACGCCTTCCAGGTCGAGTGCCACCACTTGGGTTTCGGCGAGAACGCCGGGCATGGTAAAACAGGAGGTGTTGGGCAAACGCGGCGCGGCATAGCCAAAGATTTCAGTCCTTGGCGCAAGCTCCCGAATGCTCGTTTCAAGGCCATCACGCAAGGAGACCTGACGGCCGGCATCGTCAAACCCGTCTCGAGCCAATTCCGCGGCTAGGCCGAAACCGGCGATGGCCGCCACGTTTTCTGTGCCGGCGCGCAACCCCCGCTCTTGGCCACCGCCACGGATTAACGCTGAGGCCTGCAATCCCGGTGTTTCGGACAGGACAAGGGCGCCTGCACCCTGCGGCCCACCCAGCTTATGGGAGGAAAGGCTCAGCAGGTTGATCCCCAGCGCGTCCATGTTTATAGGAATTTTTCCTGCCGCCTGTACCGCATCGCAGTGAACCAGCGCACCGAAAGCATGGGCCGTTTCCGCCACCTCCCTCAGGGGACTGATAATCCCAGTCTCGTTATTTGCCAACATGACCGAGACGAGGATGGGCGCTTTTGAATCCTCGCGCATTTTGGCCAGGCGATGGTGCAGCCTTCCCAAATCAACAATCCCGTCGCGGCCAACAGGAAGATGTTCTGCCCAGGGCACGGCGGCGATCACGGAGTCGTGTTCCACTGCAGAAACCAGAATGGCGGTGTCTTGGTCTTTAAACATCCTACGCAAAGCCTGATTGTTGGCTTCGGTACCGCCACTGGTGAACACCACCCGGCTAAAATTCGCCCCGGCAAGGGCGGCCACCTGGGCGCGCGCGTCCTCGACACGGCGATGGGCGGCGCGGCCGAATGCATGCACCGAGGAGGCATTGCCCGTACATTCCAAAGTCTCAGCCATAATGGCGAAAACCTCCGGGCGCAGGGGCGCGCCTGCATTATAATCCAAATAGGTTGACCGTGTCTTAGCAGCCATGGTCACACATCCTTCCCTCGTGATCCCGCTTTCTGGCTCATTCGTCTAGTGGCCCACTGCCGCGGAAACGTCGTCCAAAACCTCTGTGCCTTCTTCGACAGCCTGGAACTGGGACACCTTCGCCATTTGGGAACTATCAATAATACGGTCTTCGCAAACATCGGCTATGGACACCGAATTGAGATACATACGAATCTGATGGCCAAGTTCCGACCACAGGTTGTGGGCTAGGCACCGGGTTTTGTTGCTGTGGCAGCCCGAGGGCAGACCAGGCGTGCAGCGGGTAGTGCGGATGGGCTCATCCACGGCCAGAATAACGTCAGAGACACGGATCTGTTCTGGCGCATGAGCCAGCATATAGCCACCGCCGGGGCCACGAACGCTTTTAACTAGACCGCCCTTGCGTAGCCGGGCAAAAAGCTGTTCGAGATAGGAGAGGGATATTTCTTGGCTTTCGGCGATATCCGCCAGGGCCACGGGCCTGCCAAAACTGCGGTTGGCAAGATCTACCATGGCCATCACGGCGTATCGTCCCTTTGTGCTGAGTCTCATCGTCTTTCTCCTTTCAGAGAATCTTCTATTTCATCGTCGTCAAAATCGACGGTTATGGGATCGTGTTTGTCCTTAAGTTTGTGTTCAAGTTCTTCGACGCGCGCCGACAAGGTGGCGACTTGCTCGAGAAGGCCATCAACGGTGCGCGCCATGGGATCTGGAACGTCGTAGCCGGGCACACCGTAGGCGACGAATTGGTCACTCTTGGCAGCAGAGCGTGGGACCACCACCCGTGCCGGAATACCCACCACCGAGACGTTCGGAGGAATATCACGCAGCGCCACGGCATTGGCGCCCACACGGGCACCGGCGCCGACGATGATGGGGCCGAGAATCTGGGCTCCGGAACCGACGACCACCCCATTTTCAAGAGTGGGGTGGCGTTTTTTATTTACCTGGGAGGAGCTGTCAACAGCCGGGGCAATGCCGCCTAGGGTCACAGCATGATAGAGGGTGACGTCATCGCCGATTTCCGAAGTCTCACCGATGACGAGACCAGTGCCGTGGTCAATAACAAAACGCCGTCCGATGACGGCGCCTGGATGAATTTCAATACCGGTAAAAAAGCGGGAAATGGTGGAGATAAAGCGGCCCGTAAGCTTCCAGCCATGCACCCACAGGACATGGGAAAGGCGATGCATGAGCACTGCATGGAAACCCGGGTACAGTAGGGCCACTTCAAGTTTTGAGCGGGCTGCCGGGTCGCGCTCCATTACTGAGCGTATATCTTCACGAATGGTCTTGAACATTCCGGTCCAGAATATGATATGATCCCAAGTGATCAGCGGTCGGTGAACCCCGACTTTCCCTTTTGCCCCATCCGTGGCGTTTAACCTTGGTTCTATGGAGCACGCCGAGGAGATGGCCCACTGCTTATAAGGGCATATAATTAACCTGACTAATTCAGTCAAGTTTTATCTCATATAATTCGTGGCGGGATCGGACGGAGGCCTTGTTTTTTACTCACAAGCGCTTTAAACGCTCTGTTTCCTTGGTGCCCATGGAACATAAAAGGACAAGAGACATCATGCCGGAAGTGATCATCAATGGCGCGGGAGGACGAATCGAAGCGCGCTATCACCATGTGGCAGGGTCAGACGCACCCACGGCTCTATTGGTCCACCCCCACCCTCAGCACGGCGGCAACATGAGCAACAAGGTGGTGTACACCCTTTTTCAGACCTTCGTGCAGCGCAAGTTTTCCACCATGCGCTTCAATTTCCGCGGCGTGGGACGGTCCCAAGGAGTGTACGACGGTGGAGAGGGCGAACTATGCGATGCCGCAGCAGCCCTAGACCGGCTTCAGGCCTATAACCCCAATTCCAATGTCTGCTGGGTGGTGGGACTTTCTTTCGGCGCGTGGATTGCCATGCAGCTTCTCATGCGCCGCCCGGAGATTTCTGGTTTCATTTCCCTGGCGCCGCCCGCCAGTACTCACGATTTTTCCTTTCTTGCACCCTGTCCATCATCTGGTCTGTTCATCTGCGGTGCCGAGGACGAGGTGGTGTCCGACGAGGATGTGACCAAACTGTTGGATAAACTTACCAACCAACGCAGTATAGAGATAGACCACCGCATTATTGACGGTGCCGACCATTTCTTCACCGGCAAACACGAAGACCTAGTAAGCCATGTGAACGACTATCTCGACGAGGCCATGGCCAAGGGTGACCAAGTAGTTTGAAGGATTCCCCGGCCCTTAGGAAACGGCTCCCCCGCTGTGACGGTGCAAAATGCCCCCGCTCACAGGGCGGGACACGCCTGTAGTGGCGGGCAGACTCAGAGGCAGGTCTTTCATGGACCGCACGGCGAGATAGGCGAAGGCCTGGGCCTCTAGAGCATCGCCGTCCCACCCTGCTGCTTCCACCCCAGCAATCGGCGTGTCCTTTAGTTCCCCTGCCAACGCCGCCATCAACACCGGATTGTGGCGGCCACCCCCGGCCACCAGCCATCGCACCGGTTGCGCCGGGAAAAACGTCTGCGCTCGCACCACGCTGCGGACCGTGAAGGCAGTGAGTGTAGCTGCACCGTCAGTGGCAGAGAGACCTTCCACCGGGGCCAGGGAAAAGGCGTTGCGATCAAGGGATTTTGGGGGCAGGTGATCAAAAAAGGGATGATCAAGAAGCCGTGACACCGCCTCTTCGTCAACTTTCCCCTTAGCCGCAAACGAACCAAAGGTATCGTACGGGCGACCGATGATGCGCCTGACCCAGTCGTCAATCATGGCATTGCCTGGACCGGCGTCAAAGGCCAGAATCTCGTTTTCTCCGGGACCAATCCAGGTGACGTTGGCGACCCCACCTACGTTGAGAACCACCAAGGGTTTTTCCCTCTTGGCCGCCAAAGCAGCATGGTAAAGAGGAGTCAAGGGCGCCCCCTGTCCGCCCGCAGCAAGGTCGCTGCTGCGGAAGTCGTCAATCACGTCAATACCGGTTTGGCTTGCGAGTAGCTTGCCATCGCCGATCTGCCAGCTCCATCCTTTCTCGGGACAGTGGCTCAACGTCTGACCGTGGAACCCCACCACATCCACCTGGCGCGCTTCCATGGTGGCCTTGAGCAGGAGCGCGGTCACCGCCCGTACGTGAATCAGGGTACAATCGCGCTGAGTCTCGGCCACCTCATCACTCCATTCTTCGCGACGAGCACCCATAAGGCTGCGAAGCCGTTGCCGCAGCCCGGCTCCATATTCCAGGGTCAGTGCCGGGCCGCATTCCACATTACCCTTGCCATCGGTGCAAACTAGAGCCGCGTCCACGCCGTCGAGAGAAGTGCCGCTCATCAGGCCCAGCGCCAAAAGGCAGCCTTTTTTGCGCTGCAAGTGAGGAAAGCTCATGAGGGAAGCAAGCCGTCTCCGTCTCTGCTTGTCAATGGGGCAGCGGTAGGAACGCAGCCCGCGTTGTGCACCTTCCTCACATATGGTAACTGCATGGACATGAACGGAGCCAATCCATGATTTCCGCCAAGTCTGATTTTCTGCACACCGTCATTGGTCGCGGTTTCCTGCATCAGTGCACCGACGAAGCGGGGCTCGACGCCGCCCTGAGCAATCCTCCCCTCACGGCTTACACCGGCTTCGACTGCACCGCCAACAGCCTTCATGTAGGCTCCTTGGTGCCCATCATGTTACTGCGCCTTCTCCAGCGTCACGGCCACAAGCCCATCGTGCTCATAGGCGGCGGCACCACACGGGTCGGCGATCCGTCAGGCAAGGAGGAAACACGGCAATTACTGGATGATGCACAGATCGCTCGTAACATAGAAGGTGTGCGCAAGGTGTTCGAACGTTTTCTCACCTTCGGCAAGGAGCCTACAGACGCCATCATGGTGGACAATGCCGACTGGCTTCTGAAACTGGACTACATTGCCTTCCTACGTGAGTTCGGATGCCACTTTTCGGTCAACCGCATGCTCGGGTTTGATTCGGTGAAGCTGCGCCTTGAACGGGAACAGAATCTGAGTTTTCTTGAATTTAATTACATGGTCCTCCAAGCCTATGATTTCCTTGAGCTATCGCGGCGATTTAACTGCAGCCTGCAGATGGGAGGATCCGACCAGTGGGGCAACATCATCTCTGGCGTGGACTTAGGCCGGCGTATGGACGAGCGCGCCCTATTCGGGCTCACCTCACCCCTGATCACTACTGCCTCGGGTGCCAAGATGGGCAAGACCACCCAAGGCGCGGTGTGGCTTAACGAGGAACAACTCTCGGCCTTCGATTACTGGCAGTTCTGGCGTAATGCCGAGGATGACGACGTGGGCCGCTTCCTCCGGCTGTTCACCGACCTAGAGCTGGACGAGATTGCCCGGCTCGAGAAATTGAAAGGCAGCGAGATCAACGAAGCCAAAAAAATTCTGGCCACCGAGGCCACAGCGTTGTGCCGGGGCCGGGAGGCAGCGGAGGCGGCACGAGAAACGGCGTGCCAAACCTTCGAACAGGGTAAGACTGCCGAAGGCCTGCCTTGTTTTCCCATCCCCCGGGATGAACTAGAATCAGGAATCCCCGCCTTTGAAGTTCTGTGCCGCACCGAGCTTGCCGCAAGTAACGGCGAAGCGCGGCGGCTCATCAAGGGAGGAGGCGCACGCATCAACAAGCAAGTAGCCACCAGCGAAACCCAGGCCGTGACCCTGCGCGACATCACCGATGAAGGCATCATAAAAGTTTCCGCCGGAAAGAAACGCTACGCCCTGATTCGCGTTGTGGACTAGTCTTACCTAGTAGTGTCGCTTGGGATGGGAGCCGTGCCGAAAGGATTCCCCGATGACCGAGGAAAAGGCGTAGTGTCCTTTTGGTCACCATCGTGTTCCGACCCGCCCTCAAACATCCTATATAGCCCGCCCTTAATCTTAAATACCTCAAACAGATTGCGTAATATCCCCGGTGTCAGAGCAGCCAAGGGATTGATGGAGATTTTTGGGTTATCGATAGGGCCGCGGGCGCGGAATGTGACGGCGAATACACCGCCGCCTTTTTCCTCGCCAGTGACAATCTTGCCGAGAATGGGAATCTTGCCCCAAATGCTGTTAAGGGTATAGGCGGGTACCAGAGTACCATCGAGTTCGGAAACATTCCTCTCAAGATCCAGCACCCCTTCGAAGGTAATGCCAACAGACAACCCAAACGCTCCGCCGTCACGAATGTTTACCAGATCGTTCTCGTAGGTAAAGGGTGCGGAAAATTTTTTGAAAGAGATGCCCTCTCCCTTAATCTCGTCTACAATCCCCGTTAAGTCGGCAAGCGTCAGCAGTCGCATAAGAACTGGGGCTTTGACGATATGATAGTCGTCAATTTCCAAATCACCGGAGAAGGGCCGGAAGATCTGCGAATCATCAATTTTTCCGGAAAGCTTTAGTTCCCCCTTTTCCATGTCTGTATAGAAGCCCAGCCGCCGCAGTAAAGCTCCGGCGTCATTACTGGTCACAGTCAAGCGACTGCTAGTGCCGCTTGGGATAGGGGACGCACCGAGGGGATCCTCCGATGACCGAAGAGAAGGCATCCGGCCTTCAGGGGAGAGGTGTAAGGCTACGTGTCCCTCCTCGCCCATGTTGGCATCGAGAGAAAGGTTACGCCAGGCATCGTTCTGGTTCAGTAACGAGCCCGACACGGAATTGAAGACGCCTTCAGGCTTGACCCAGAGCCGGTCCACATCCAACTCGATGGCAAGTGGTGGCAGTGGTTTTTCGTCGGGTTCGTCCCTATCGAATAGATGGCTAATATCGAGCACATTACCGCTCAAAGCAATGTCATAGCCACCGTCGGAACGAAACTCCACGATAGACGTAAAATCGTTGCGGCCCGTCTTGAGCCGCTTGAAGGTGATATTCTGGAGACCCTTGCCATCGGGTGTAAATACCGCCTCCCCGGCTACGTCTAAGTCCTCGGCAGTAATGGAAAAAGACCGCATTTTCACCAGACGCTGGTCTTCTAAAGACAGAGAAGCCTGAGCCGTTCCCGGAAATCCAGGGGACTTGGTCCATTCTAGAAGTCCGAAGTTGAGCGAGGTGCTACCAAGGTTTGCGACAACGGACAGGTCGCCCTTGGGGCCGCCAAGTTCGGTCCAGATTAATTCCACATCCACCGGGCCGGTAAGATAGGGGTGAGTGTCCAAGTCAAACCGGTGACGAGCTTCTTCGTCCATGGTCGCCTTTACCGTATAGCGGCTGACGAATGGAGCATTATCGGTAAAATGATTGATACCTGAGATCTGTGCTGGAATATCTTCGAAAACGGCGTTTCCATCAACATTCATCATGTCTCTCGTCACCTTGACAGCAAGATCGCCCTGGGTCATGTCCTCGCCCAAAACCATGTCCGGCAGGGTCACATCCGTAAGATTAGCAGCAGCGGAAATTGTTACCATAGGTAGATCGAGATCCCTTCTTAAGGGGAAGGAAAACATCGCCCGTCCCACCATTTCCCCCTTTACCTGCGAGGGGTCGATACCGAGATAGCGGGCCGCGCCCAGTGGCTCTTCATCAAGGACGGTGAGAAGGTCCCGAGCAGAGCCGCGCACCACCGCTTCCACCCGCGCTTTTTCGATATCCGTATCGAGATCCCACATGTTGACAGTGCTGTTCTCAATTGACAGCGCGCCAACATGGCCACTGGTGACATTAAAATCGATGTGGTTGTGGGAGAAAATAGCTGTACCCTCCAATTTTGAAGCCGGCGGCATAGGCGAGAGGAAGTCCACAGAAAGTCCGGTGAACTTAAGCTTTCCCGTAATCGATTTCATGTCTACAGCAGAAAAATCACCCCCTGGAAGATGCACCGAAAAAGCCGCCTGTGTTTCGTGAATGGCCCCCTGTGATAGATGATTTATAATCCAGTTGCGCGAGGGCTCGGCCAAGGACTTAGGCCAGTAGCGTTTAAACCCATCGAACGGAAAGTCCTTCAGAACAGCCTTCAGATGAAGCTGCGCGTCCTCGCCATCTGGCGTAAGCTGGCCGGTTGCCGTGTCGTAAAAAAATTCAAGATCGAGATGAGCTGCCTGATGGCTGGGAAAATCTTCCCCGGCTGCCATACCCTCCTTCATCTCGCTTACATCAAGATCTAGCGTTATCTCCCCCTGAACCCCGGTCTCGTTACGGGTGATGATTATATCGGTGTTATCAGCCCTCCAGATAGTTTCAAGCATCTGGTCATCTACCACCACCAAGGAATCGAAGATACTAATCCGGGTCAGGTATCCTATGGGGCGCTCCTTGTTAGGAGGAACCAGAAAATCAGCAATGTCCCAGTGGAAAATGTTATCCAGTTTGCCTTCACTTAAATCAAATTTGAAATCTCCTGCAGGGAACAGCAGAAGATTAATTTCTGGCCTCCGCACGTCAATACTGGTGGGTGCCACAATCCCCCGCAACATAGCGCGAGTGCTCAGGGAAACCGACACTTCCGGGACTGCGGCGAGAGTGTTCCCCTCAGGCCCCAGCACTTTAACGCCCACGAGGCGGATCTCCAGCGTCCGTTCCCAGCCGGCCCAGGTGAGCACCGTATCTTCCAATTCAAAACGTAATGACCCATCCTCGGTCCGCAGAGCGTCCTGGAGATGGGGGGTGAGAAAGGAGAGAGAGACCGGCTCTCCTGCCAAGCGCCACAAAAGCAGAGCGATCAGTACGGCTGCCCCGGCAAGCGCGGAACCGACAATATCCAGGATTAATTTCGACGTACGGCGAATCACTTCTATTAGTGCTCGTTAGCAGCCTTGATCAAAGGGGCGTCTTCGCGCAGTTTGCGGCAAAACAGTGGATTGCAAAAGAATGATTTTATCTCCTTTTATAATCGATTCTGGCGACAAAGATGCGGAGAAAATTCTGGCCGATGCACCAGAACGTTCCCGGGAAGGTTATGCTTTTTCCGAAGCTGGCTCTCAGTTCTTACTACGACCAGCAAGAGCGGCTTCGAGAAACTCATCAATGCCACCATTAAGAACGCCCTGGGCGTTACCTTTTTCCATGCCGGTGCGCAGGTCCTTGACCATCTGGTAGGGGTGGAGGACATAGGAGCGGATCTGGTGGCCCCAGCCAATATCTGTTTTGGCATCGCGTTCTGCCTGGGCAGCTTCATTGCGCTTTTGTAATTCCAGTTCGTAGAGGCGGGCACGCAGCATATCCATAGCCGCGGCCCGGTTGCGGTGCTGTGAACGGTCGCTCTGGCACTGCACCATAATGCTCGTGGGCAGGTGGGTGATACGGATAGCGCTGTCGGTCTTGTTCACGTGCTGGCCACCTGCACCCGAAGCGCGATAGGTGTCCACGCGCAGGTCCTTGTCAGCAATATCCACTTCGATGGCCTCGTCTATCACAGGATAGACGCCTACCGAGGCGAAGCTGGTATGCCGCCGTGACTGAGAATCGAAGGGTGAGATGCGTACCAGACGATGGATACCAGACTCAGTCTTCAGCCAGCCATAGGCGTTGACGCCGATGATGCGTACGGTAGCCGATTTCAGCCCCGCCTCTTCGCCCGCGCTTTCCTCTAGCCATTCTACCTTGTAACCCCGCCCCTCGGCCCAACGCAGATACATGCGCAATACCATTTCGGCCCAGTCCTGGGCCTCGGTGCCACCGGCTCCAGCATGGACCTCTAGGTAACAATTATTAGTGTCGGCTTCGCCCGAAAGCAGGCTTTCAAGCTGGCGTTTAGCGGCAGTCCCAGCCAGGGCCCGTAACGCCTTTTCGGCCTCGGCCTCCATAGCTTCGTCGCCTTCCTCAGTGGCCAATTCTAGAAGCTCGCAGGTATCTGAAAATTCGCTTTCCATCTGGCGAAAGCCGTCTAAGGCAGATTCCAATCGGGAGCGCTCACGCATGACTTTCTGGGCCCGGGCTTGGTCGTTCCATAGTTCGGGGTCTTCGGCTAGAGCTTTTAGATCGGCCAGTTTCTTTTCCGTTGTACCGAGGTCAAAGCTTCCTCCTCAGCAGTTCCAAAGACTGCTTGATTTCACCGGCGACGGATTCAAGTTCGGCACGCAAGGCTTTCCCTCCGGAGGTAGAATGAGCGGCAAGAAATTAATACAACCCTCCCGGTCCAGCAACAGGAGAATCCGCCACCGCGTTCAGGGCATTGCCGTCGATCACCAAGCCTATACCTTCCCGTAGCGAAGGTTCGGTCCCCGGTTTGAAGGCCTCAAGAATAACGCGCTTGTCCCCGGGCACCGCGGGCAAACCGGTGGCGGCATTAACCCGCACCAGACGGATGCCGGGCGGCACGCGGAAGGGAATGCCCGGCTTGTCTTCAAGGGCCATATCCATGAAATCACGGAATATGGGAGCCGTCACGCTTGACCCCGTTTCGCTGTTACCCATAGTCTTCGGCTGGTCGAATCCCACCCAGATTCCCACGGCAAGATCGGGGGAAAATCCCACGAACCAAGTATCGAAACTTTCATTAGTGGTTCCCGTCTTGCCCGCCAGCGGCTTTCCTACCTCTTTGATACGGCGTCCCGTACCGCGGTCCACCACCCCTTGAAGCATGGACACTACTTGATAGGCGCTTGCTGGATTCACCACCTGCTCACGATTATCGGGGAGTCCGGGAACTTCTAGATCAGCGCTCCAGAAGGTTGTGACACAGCTTTCACATGGGCGATTGTCATGACGGTAAATGGTGCGACCGTTACGGTCCTGTATGCGATCAATGAAGTTGGGTGCAATGCGTTTGCCGCCATTGACCAGCTGTGCGTAGGCGGTGGTGAGATCAAGCAGAGTGGTTTCGCCGGCACCCAAGGCCATAGCAAGCTGGGGCGGCATGTCGTCCATGACGCCGAAGCGCTGAGCGTAGTCCATCACCTTGTCCATGCCGATGGTCTGAGCCAACCGCACCGTCACCAGGTTTCTCGATTTCTCGATACCCGTCCGCATGGGAATGGGGCCGTAGAACTTCTCGGTGTAATTGGCGGGCTTCCACTTACCCAGTCCTTGCCCTTGGTCAATGACGAAGGGAGCATCGAGGACCAGAGTTGAGGGGGTGAACCCCTGTGCCAGTGCCGCCAAATAAACAAAGGGCTTGAAAGCCGAACCGGGCTGACGCTTGGCCTGGGTTACACGGTTAAACTCGCTCGTAGAAAAGTCATAGCCCCCGGACATAGCGAGCACACGTCCGGTATGAGGGTCGAGCGCGATGATGCCGCCGTTGACCTCTGGAATCTGGCGTAAGGCGTAGGTATTGGGTAGATAAAAAACCGGAGCTTCATCCTTCGATTTTGGTGCAGAAGAAGTCACATTCTCCACTGCGATCACATCGCCGACAGCCAAGACATCTCCTGCCCGCCGCACCCGAGGACCCAGCTTGCCATCCTTTAGAGCTTGGCGCGCCCAAGTAAGCTCAGCCAGGGGAATGGTGCCGATAGCACCATCCGGAAAGCCAATATCCACGCTTTCATCTGACACCGCCAGAACCACCGCGTGCTTCCAATCCAGAAGTCCCGGGGGCAACACGGCGGCTACCTGACGCGCCCAGTCGGCACCAGGATTAATACGGGTGAAAGGCCCGCGCCAACCGTGACGGCGGTCGTAGGTGCGCAGGCCTTCTCGCAGCACCGTGTCGGCGATCCCTTGCAAGTATGGGTCTAATGAGGTGCGCACCGAAAGGCCACCTTCGTAGAGGCCCTGATAGCCATAACGTTCGAAGATCCAACGCCGTACTTCTTCAAGAAAATATTCGGCCTTGGCTAACTGGGTATCCTCGCGCCGGCGCATCTGCAAGGGCATGGCCTTGGCCTCTAGCGCCTCCCCGGAGGTGATATGGCCGTCTTCTAATATACGGTCAATGACCCAATTACGGCGTGCCAGCGCCGCCTCAGGGTAGTGGAGGGGATGGTAGTTGTTGGGGGCCTTGGGCAGAGCGGCGAGATAGGCCATCTCGGCGATGGAAAGTTCACCCAGGGACTTATTGAAATAATTGAGGGCGGCAGCAGCCACCCCATAGGACCCTAGGCCGAGGTAAATCTCGTTAAGATATAGTTCGAGAATGCGGTCCTTGGAGAATGCCCTTTCTATGCGGAAAGCGAGGATGGCTTCCTTGATCTTACGCTCCACAGAAACCTCGTTACTAAGCAGAAAATTCTTAGCCACCTGCTGGGTAATAGTGGAGCCGCCCTCAAGCCGTTGCTCTGTCCCCATATTGGCGAGGTTAGTGACCATGGCCCGCACCACACTCAAGAGATCAATGCCCGGATGAGTGTAGAAATTTTTGTCCTCGGCAGAAAGAAAGGCGTTGATCACCCGCTTTTGCATGGCGGTGGTGGGAACAAAGACGCGTTTCTCCACAGCGTATTCGGAAATCAAGCGACCGTCACCGGCATGGACCCGTGTCACCGTGGGCGGATCGTAATCGGCAAGTTGCTTGTAGGCGGGCAGACCACGCCCAAAATGGTAAAGCATGTACAGCACGCCGCCCACACCAAGCACGGTAAAAAGCAGAAGAATGGAAAGCAAAAATCTGATCGCTCTGAGCATACCCGTGTCACCAATGGTTCACGGCAACCACAAAAACCGCCGCAACTACTGTGCCTCCCTGGGGGCTTCATCTGCCCGCACCGCACGTGGATGCGGACCGCCGGTGACGCTAATAGGGGAATACGGCAGGTTTATGACTGGCGAAGATTATCCTTCCAGGCGAAGAATTTGTCTACGCCCACGACGATTGCTGCGCCCAGCTTATCGCGGTATTTAATATCGCGCAGTAAGCGTTCTTCCTGGATATTGGAAAGATAGCCAAGCTCCACCAACACCGAGGGGATATCGGGCGCTTTAAGCACCGCGAACCCGGCAAAGCGGTGGGTTTTGTGCAGCACTTTGACCTGACGCCGGAAACTCATGATCAGAAAATTGGCGAAATGAGTGGACAGATTCATAGTTTCGCGCCGAGCCAAGTCGATAAGGATATCGATCACTTCCGGCGTTTCGTGGGCTAAGTCGATTCCTGCAATTAGGTCGGATTTATTTGCTGATTTTGCCAAAGCCGCAGCCTCTTTGTCGGAGGCGTTCTCAGATAAGGTATAGATGGAAAGCCCCTTGATTTTCCGGTTTTTGATGCTATCGGCATGAAGCGAAATGAATAGGTCGCCACGAGCGTGGCGCGCCTTGACTAGACGGTCGCGAAGGCGGACGAAGATGTCCTTGTTGCGCGTTAAAATAACCCTGTAGCGGCCCGTGGCCTCAAATTTCTTCTTTAGCTCTTTCGCCATTGCCAAGGTGATGTTTTTTTCAAAACGCCCGCTTTTTCCGATGGCCCCGGGGTCTACACCGCCATGGCCAGGATCAAGGACAATGGTACGCTTGCGCGGCCTGGAGGACGGATTGACCGTTTTCGGCAGAAGACCATCAGGATTAGGCGGCAACACATGCGGCGACGGCGACGGCGAAACATCGTTGGTCTTTGCCGATGAGACGGGAGGCGACTGTGGCTGCTTTCCCCGGGCTTTGACAAAAGCCGCCTGGCTGACTTTCTCAAGATCGATTACAAGGCGGAGACCAGATGTACCGTCCGATTCCAGAATGAAGGCCTTCTTCACCGCTACCGGGCTTTCCACGTCGAGAACAAGGCGGGAGTTTCTGGCCTTGAAGAGGCCATAACGAAATTGTTTTACTACCCCCGCCACGTTCGAAATCTTGGGAATGTCCCAAGCAACCTCCGGTAGATCTACTACCACCCGGTAGGGACTAGAAAGGGTAAAGATACTGAAATCGACCTTAGCACTGAGGTCGAGTACCACCCGTGTCAGAGTCTTGGAATGATCACCAAAGCGTACCCCTGAAACGGTGGCCTCCACAGTGGATGACGCGGCGAAGATACCCGAGGGAAGGACGATTAAAGTGAGGGAGAGCATCGCGCCAAAAAAACTCACCGCAAAGAGATGCCATGCGAACCGGGTCCTAAAGCTCCACATCTAGAGGGTTTCCATCTCTTTGAAACTATATCTGCCTATTGTTTAGCATAAATTCTCCGCTGTAACCATATCTCAGCATGATGACAAAAGGGGTGTGTACAATATCGTGTTGTGGAACTGCCGTGCTGTGAGTATGTTGGGTTATAGATGAGCCGCAGCCGACGGCAATCTGCTTTCGTTTTTCCCTAGGCGGAGGGGGCGTCGGTGTAGCGGTGTTATGGTTTTGTATGGGAGCCCTCCGGCTACGTTCGGATGCGCGGTTTTTTTGGCGCGGCCCCATGGTTCCTCCTTTCGGGGAATCGTGTGTATGAGGTGCCGTTGACAGGAAACGTTCCGATATCGGATAGCTTCTTTAAGGATAATGAACAGATGATGGCGCGCCGCCGCCCGTAGCGCATCCCGGGCATAAGCAGGTCGCGCCTGTGGAGATTATAGCCTCATGGCTAAAAGGATGCTGATTGACGCGTCCCAACCCGAGGAAACCCGGGTGGTCGTGCTCAGCGGAGACACTCTCGAGGGCTTCGACTTCGAGACCGCTGCAAAGAAATCCCTTAAGGGCAATATATATCTGGCGAAGGTTGTGCGGGTCGAACCGTCCCTTCAAGCCGCTTTCGTTGATTTCGGCGGCAACCGGCATGGATTCCTCGCCTTTAACGAAATCCATCCCGACTATTACCGGATTCCCATCGCCGACCGCAAGGCTCTCCTCGCGGAAGAAGCGCGCATTGCCTCTGACACGGAGGGAGATGATAATAATGGGAAAAATGACAAGGCCGGAGAGAATGTCGCCACCTTGCACGCCGTAGTAGACAAAAACATCTCTGAAACCACACAGACTGATACTGGTGGAACAGAAGGAGATCGGGCCGAAAATGGCGATGCAGTGGAACAGGATGAAAAATCGGCGGAGTTCGTGGGCCTGGAAACCATAGGTGGCGACATCGACGAGGACATAGCACCGAAACGAGGGCTGGCGACACGCCGTTACAAGATTCAAGAAGTCATTAAGCACAGCCAGATTATCCTCGTCCAGGTGACGAAGGAAGAACGCGGCAGCAAGGGAGCAGCACTTACCACGCGCATCTCACTTGCCGGACGCTATTGCGTGCTGATGCCCAACACGGCCCGGGGAGGCGGCATCTCGCGCAAGATCACCGACCCCGCCGACCGTCGCAAACTCAAAACCATCCTCGACGGGCTTTCTATTCCCGAAGGGGTCGCTGTCATCGTGCGTACCGCAGGGCATGAGCGCGCTAGGGCTGAAATCAAACGCGACTATGAATATCTCATGTGCTTGTGGAATGAAATCCGAGATTCCACCATGAAGTCTTCAGCCCCGTCGCTGGTCTACGAGGAAGCTAACATCATTAAGCGCGCTATCCGCGATCTTTATTCCCGCGATATGGAGGAAGTTCTGGTGGATAGCGAGGATGGTTATCGCCTAGCCAAGGAATCCATGCGTATGCTTACCCCCAGCCACGCTAAACGGGTCAAGCGATACCGTGACGGGGACACCCCCCTGTTCTCCCATTTTCGTGTGGAAGACCAGATTAACGCCATACACAATCATACGGTGCGGTTGAAGGCCGGGGGCTACATCGTCATCGACCAGACCGAGGCGTTGGTCTCCATTGATGTCAATTCCGGCCGTTCCACCCGTGAACGCAATATCGAGGAAACTGCGCTCAGAACCAACCTTGAGGCCGCCGACGAGATTGCTCGCCAGTTGCGGCTACGCGACATGGCCGGGCTCATCGTCATTGATTTCATAGACATGGACGAGCAGGGCAACTGTTCAAAGGTGGAAAAATGCATCAAGGAGGCGCTGAAAACTGACCGCGCCCGCATCCAGATTGGCCGCATCAGTGCCTTTGGATTGCTTGAGATGTCACGTCAACGGCTGCGGCCCAGCCTCCACGAGATCAGCACCCGGACCTGTCCCCATTGCGATGGAAGGGGGGTTATCCGTTCCGTAGAATCCACAGCGCTCCACGTGCTGCGCGCCCTTGAAGAAGAGAGCGTCCGCAACCGTGGCCCCGAACTTTCAGTCTATGTGCCGCCTAAGGTAGACCTTTATATCCTTAACCAAAAACGTGACATCCTGAGCGCCATAGAGTCCCGTCACGGATTCCGTGTCACGGTTCACCATGACGGCACCCTTATCCCGCCAGATTTTCGAATAGAGAGTGGCAAGAACGCAAAGGCTGCCGATACCCTGTTGGACAAAAAGAGAGAGAAGAAGGAACGACCTTCTTCCATCCGCCGCGCCAAACCGGTCAAAGAGGCCCCCGCGGAGAAAACACAGGACGCCTCCCCGGTCACAAAAAAGTCTGGCAAAGGGGAGGAGGAGGAGGATAAACCGCCCCGTAAAAGGCGGCGGCGCGGTAAACGGGGTGGCCGCCGTCATTCCCGAAGAAGCGCTTCTAAGAAAACGCAGACTGAAATCACCGATGTAGATTCCGAGTCAAAGGCTGCTTTCGCAAGCGCGGGAAATGTGGCGCCAGAAGAGGACAGCAAAGCGGCTACCAAACCGAGAAAGTGCACCACTCGCCGCACTAGGAAACCTGCCAAAAACGCAGCCGGAAAAAGGGCTGCAGCAGCATCCAATAAAGCCGTAAAAACCAAGGCGGCAGAAAAATCCAAGGAACCCAAGGCGGAGAAAGAGGAAATCAGGGAGGACCCTTCCCCGCCCAGCGCGCCTCCTACTGATAAAAAGCCTAAACGCGGTGGTTGGTGGAACGCGGTGGCGGAATAGCACGTATAGTAATTAAATGAACCCGTTTGACCGAGGTGTAATCAGCGCTTCCAGTCTTTAAGACGGTGCACCGCCTTCTCCATGGCAGCAACAGGAGCAGCAAAAGACAGGCGGATGGTGCAGTTACCCGAGACAGGATCAAAGTCCACGCCCGGCGTCGTCGCCACCCCTGTCTCAGCTAGCATACGATGACAGAAATCGTAGCTGTCATTGGTCAGTTCCGACACATCAGCATAGAGATAAAACGCCCCGTCAGAGGGCGCCAAACGGTCAAATCCGGCATCCGGCAGACCATCGAGAAGAATAGCACGGTTCCGGGCATAGGTGGCTACATTTGCATCGAGTTCATCAATACAGTCGAAGACGCTCATGGCCGCGTGCTGAGACAAGCAGGGCGAAGAAATGAATAGATTCTGAGACAGGCTTTCCACGGCTCGTAACAAGTCCTCAGGCACCACCATCCAACCAAGACGCCAGCCCGGCATGGCAAAATATTTCGAGAAGCTGTTGATGACAACGGCTTCGTCGCTAAAAGACAGGGCCGAGACGGCCGCTGTTCCGAAGGTGATTCCGTGATAGATCTCGTCCGAGATGAGCCGGATTCCTTCTCCCCGGCAGTAATCAACGATGGCGCGGAACTCCTCATACGGCAGGAGAGTGCCAGTGGGGTTGGAGGGGCTGGCGATAATAAGCCCGTCGAGGTGGCCCTCCACTTGTTCCAGCATCTCCACCGTCGGCTGGAACCGAGTTCCCGGCCCCACCGCCAGCGCCACCGTCTCTACCCCCAGCGCAGTCAAGATGTTACGATAGGCGGGATAGCCGGGCATAGCCAAGGCTACCCGGTCACCTACGTCGAAGGCAGCAAGAAAGGCGAGGACGAAAGCTCCCGAAGATCCCGTGGTAACAGCAATACGGCCCGGCGGCACGGCGATACCTTCGTGTTCTCGGTAATAGGCGGCGATGCGTTCCCGCAGAGGAAAAATACCGAGTGATTCTGTATAGCCCGGTAGGTTCTGATCCAGCAGTTCATGAGCCCGTTGCATCACAAGTCGGGGGGTGGCCGCGCTAGGTTCTCCCAGTTCGAGATGGAGCACGTCACCGCCCGCGGCCACGCGCTGGTTGGCAAATTGCAGCATTTCCATGACAATGAAGGGGGAGATTTCCCCCCGGCACGAGCTTTTCAGCACCATGATAGCCCTTTCCGGCCTTTTCGGCCTATCATAGGGTTCATTGACGACATGCGTTTTATTCTCCTAACTTAATGATGAAAAATCTCAAGGCGACCCCTTTGCACAAACCCTTCCTTTTCCGTTTTACAGTCTTTCTCGCTGGCACAATAATCGCGCTTAGCACCATTTCTGGAGATGCCTACGCGCTTATCCGCGATGAGGAGATTGAAACTACCATCCGTTCCTGGAGCACGCCAATCCTCCTCGTCGCCGGTCTCGACCCCAGTGCAGTCTCGGTCTATATCGTCCCCGAAAAAACTCTCAATGCCTTTGTTTCCGGGGGACAGAATATCTTTCTCACCACCGGCCTATTGATGCGCAGTGATAGCCCCGGCCAGGTAAAAGGCGTCATCGCCCACGAATCCGGCCATATCGCCGGGGGCCATCTGGCACGATTGCAGGAAGCTCTGAAGAACGCCCAACTTGAATCCATCATCGCCATGGTACTTGGTGCCGCGGTCGTCGGCGGAGGTGTCACAGCCGGCGAGAGACAGGCCGGCGCCGCCGGAACCGCCGTGATCATGGGCGGGCAGGAAATCGCCGGACGCAGCCTGTTGAAATATACCCGCGGCCAGGAAGCCGCCGCCGATCAGGCCGCCTTGTCCTATCTCGACCGCACTAGACAATCGGCAAAGGGCCTGGAGGACTTTATACGAATCCTCAGCAAACATGAGGCCATCTACGTGGGACGAGGCGATCCCTACATGCGGACCCATCCCCTGACCCTGAACCGAATTGAGCACATCAGCAATCATGTGGCCAATTCGCGCTGGTCCGACGTACCCGAATCGCCTCAGGACATTCTTGCCCATGCCCGCATGCGGGCCAAGCTGCTGGCTTTTCTCGAGCCCCTTGAACGCACTTTGAAAGAATATCCCGAGAGCGACACCTCCCTGCCCGCCCGCTATGCCCGGGCTATCGCCTATTACCGCAAGGCAAATCTCGCCCGCTCCTTGCCTCTTATTGACGGTCTCATCATGGAGCGTCCCGACGACCCTTATTTTTACGAACTGCGGGGCCAGATGTTGTTCGAGAACGGCCATTTGGCCAAGGCAGTGCACTCCTTCAAGGTGGCCGTTGACCTGAAACCAGACAGCGCCCTGTTGCTCACCCTTCTAGCCCAGGCCCAGCTGGAACTAAACGACCCAGCTCTGACCAAGAACGCCACCACAAATCTGGTGGAGGCAGTGAATCTGGAAAGGGACAATGCCAGTTCCTGGAACTTCCTGGCCATTGCCTACGGCCGCCAAGGTGAAGTCGGACTCTCGTCCCTAGCGCTGGCCGAAAAGTTCCTTATCACCGGCGAAAACGGGGACGCCCGTGCCCAAGCTAAACGAGCGGAGAAGGTGTTCTCCCACGGGTCGCCGGGCTGGATACGCGCCCAGGACATCATCACCATCGCCAAGGATAAGAAGAGAGGCTCTCCATGAACCGCCCCTTGATCGCTGTCACCGTTTTTTCCCTGGCCGCTATTATCCTTTCCGCCGTGGTCCTATTGCGCGGCGGTATAACCCCAGCATCCCGAGGCGAGAGTGCGGCCGTTGAGGAAGTAGTCCGCACCCTGCTGCGCGAGCATCCGGAAATTATTGATGATGCCATGAAGGCCGTCGCGGAAAAACGCCGCCTTGCTGAGGAAGAGCGCTTGCGGCTGAACCTCAGGGCCAAGGCCAGGGAACTCAACGAGGACCCCGGGTCCGTGGTAGGTGGCAATCCTGCGGGAAACGTCTTCGTAGTGGAGTTTTTCGATTATAACTGTCCCTACTGTAAACGCTCTCATGAAAACGTCCGCAATCTAGTGGCCAAGGATGGTAATCTTCGCTTCATCTACAAGGAACATCCTATTCTTGGCGATCATTCGGTGATCGCTGCCACCGCTGCCCTAGCAGCGCGCTCCCAAGGTAAATATATTCCCTTCCATAACGCCCTGATGACGCACAAGGGCCGCCTCAACAAGGTTGCGGTAATGGCGGTGGCGGAAGCAGCCGGCCTCAACGTGGAGCGGTTGCAGCGGGACATGACGGACCCTGGGATCGCCGTTATCCTCAGCCGCAACCGAGCTCTGGCCAAAGCGCTGGACATCAGTGGCACCCCGGCCTTTGTGATCGATGACCGGTTGGTCCATGGCGCCGCCGAAGCCGCGCTCCTCGAGGCGGTGATCGCCGAAGTCCGCAAGAACAAGGGGCACTCCTGAGAGAGTGGAGAAGTATGCCCGCGCCTTCCTTTTGACGCCCTCCCGATGATGGCACGTTGCACCCGTGCCCGCCCGTGATATAACCCTGAGAAGAAAGTAGGTTTGTTTCACGACTTTTTCAGGGGAACCGCGCCGTATACGGCGCCCATGACAGCTAGCATGCCCGCCACTATCCTGATCCTAAATGGCCCCAACCTCAATCTGCTTGGAAGCCGCGAACCTGATCTTTACGGTAGCGAGACTCTAACCGATATCGAAGCCGCCTGCCACGACCACGCCAAGGGACTAGGACTGACGATTGATTTTCGCCAGTCCAACAACGAGGGCGAGATGGTGAACATCATCCAAGAAGTTCGGGAAAGCGCTGCCGGGCTAATCGTCAACGCCGGCGCTTTGACTCATACCTCAGTAGCTATTCTCGACGCCCTTCTGGCTCTGGAGCAGCCGGTGGTGGAAGTGCATCTCTCCAACCTTTTCCGGCGTGAGAACTTCCGTCATCATTCGTTTGTCAGCCAAGCTGCCTGCGGTATGATCTGTGGATTTCGTAGCCAGGGCTATCTTATGGCCCTAGATGCGCTAGCGCACATGCTAAAAGAGAAAAGCGAGGCATAGTGGAGAAATTCCAGTTTGACGATGATCTCGTCCGTTCTCTTGCCAAGCTACTGGAAGAAACTGGACTCACTGAGATTGAGTTCGAGGCCGAGGGGCAACGTATCCGCGTTGGCCGCAACAGTGGGATGGTGGCGCCCCAATCTCAGGCACCGTTCCTCGCCTCGGAACTTGAAAACTCCGGCGAAGAAAGCGAGAGACACCACCCCGGCGCCGTCACCTCGCCCATGGTAGGCACTGCCTATACTATGCCAGAACCGGGCACACCGCCCTTCGTTTCCGTGGGCGATACAGTAAGCGAGGGCCAGACCATGCTCATCATCGAAGCCATGAAGACCATGAACCCTCTGCCCGCCCCGCGCGACGGCAAAGTAGTCCGGGTTCTGGTGGGCAATGGTGATCCGGTAGAATTCGGCGAAGTATTGATGATCATCGAATAATGCTCATCCCGGAGAAGGCGGCCCGGGAGAATTGAAAGAATAAAAGCGGATGTTTGAAAAAATCCTGATCGCTAACCGCGGCGAGGTGGCCCTTCGCATTCACCGTGCCTGTCGTGAAATGGGTATTCGCACGGTAGCCGTCCATTCCACGGCAGATGCCGACGCCATGCACGTGCGCCTGGCTGATGAAAGCGTCTGCATCGGCCCCCCCGCAACGCGGAGAAGCTATCTCAACGTCCCGGCTATCCTAACGGCGGCCACCATTACCAACGCTGATGCCATTCATCCCGGTGTCGGCTTCCTTGCGGAAAACGCCCAGTTCGCTGAAATGGTGGCTGAACACGACATTATCTTCATCGGCCCGGCACCTGAACACATGGCCATTATGGGAGATAAGATCGCCGCTAAAGCGACTATGGCGAAGGTGGGGCTACCCGTGATTCCCGGTTCCGATGGGCCGATATTGGACGAGGACAAGGCCCTAAAATTATCAGCCAAAATCGGTTATCCAGTGATCGTCAAGGCCGCGGCCGGGGCCGGTGGCCGGGGCATGAAAGTAGCTCATAACGACGAAACCCTGCGCCAGGCTCTTCCCACGGCACGGGTCGAAGCCAAGGCCAACTTCGGCAGTGACACGCTTTACCTAGAAAAGTTCTTAGAAAAGCCCCGTCATATAGAAATTCAGATTCTCGCCGACAATCATGGCAACGTGATCCACCTCGGAGAAAGAGACTGCTCGCTGCAGCGCCGGCACCAGAAAGTGATCGAGGAGGCTCCTTCGCCGGCTCTCAATGCCGTCACCCGGGAAAAAATCGGTGCCCGCTGCGTCAAGGCCATGAAGAAACTAGGCTATCAAAGTGTTGGCACTGTTGAGCTTCTGTACGAAAATGGGAAATTCTATTTCATCGAAATGAACACTCGTCTTCAAGTGGAGCATCCCATTAGCGAGATGATTAGTGGCATCGACCTGGCGCGCGAACAGATCCGCGTCGCCACAGGAGCCAAACTCAATACGGCGCAGAAGAACATCCACCTCACCGGTCATGCTATTGAATGCCGGATTAACGCTGAGAACCCCGAGACCTTCGTACCGTCACCGGGCATCATAACCGATTACCACGCGCCGGGCGGACTCGACGTGAGAGTGGATTCCGCCCTTTATTCTGGATACCGGGTGCCACCAGACTACGATAGCCTTATTGCTAAGCTGATCGTGCGCGGCCGCAGCCGTAACGAATGCATGATGAGGCTGCGACGCGCCCTGGAGGAATTCGTCATCGGCGGAGTCGAGACCACGATCCCACTTCACCAGAGGCTGCTCACAGAGACCGATTTTATCAATGGTGACTACGATATCCACTGGCTGGAGAATCTGCTCAAACCTGTGGCCTGAGCCAGTGGGACCTCATCGGAAGGGGAGCACAAGCCTATGAAGGCGCTGACCCCCGAAATCCTCTTACGCGCTTACGCCGCCGGTATTTTCCCCATGTCGGAAGGGCGTGACGACCCAGATCTGTTTTGGGTCGACCCCGAAAACCGCGGGATCATTCCCCTAGAAGGTTTCCACGTTGCCCGTCGCCTGCAACGCCGCGTGCGTAGTAATCCCTTTAAAATAAGATGTAATACTTCCTTTGCCCAGGTTATGGAACAATGTGCGAAGGCTGCGGAAGGTCGCGAAAGCACCTGGATCAACCGCACCGTTATAGATCTCTATACCACCCTGCATACCATGGGACACGCCCACAGCGTGGAATGCTGGAAGGGTGATAGCCTTGTGGGCGGGCTTTACGGGATTACCCTGGGCGGTGTCTTTTTCGGAGAGAGCATGTTTTCCCGCACCACAGACGCCAGTAAGGTGGCGCTGGTACATCTGGTAGCGCGGCTGCGTCAGGGTGGGTTCGCCCTTTTCGACGTGCAGTTTGTCACCGAACATCTAAAGCAGTTCGGGACAGTGGAGATATCGCGCCATAACTACCACGTGCTTCTGGGCGAGGCATTAGAAGTGAACACCCAGTTCCCAACGGAGCTGATGGTGCCTGTAGAATCGGCTTGGAAATAATTTTTCAGGGATAACTTCTCCCGGGAATTTTATTGCCGGGGAACTGGCATTTCCGGGCTGATATGTAACAGGCAGTCTATCACCCAGACATCGTAGACGGGGTGCTCCAGCGTCGAGAGTGCTGGGCTAGAGGCGAACATCCACCCCTGATAAAGGTTCTCGGGGGCCTCGCCGGGTTTGATATCGCGGATCTGTAGAAAGGCGACGCTTTCGGGGGGCTCTTCCGGCGGCCGCTTGCGGCAGGTGCGGGCAATAATTTCCAAAGTGCCAAAATACACCGTTCCATTAATGGGCGCACGAAAGGTGGAGATTCGCGCTGTCACCTTGTCAAGACCCTGCAACAGAGCCACATCGCCCACCATATCCGCCGCTAGGGAAACGGGAGCCCAGCCTAGTCCCACCACCACCGCCACCAATGCACCACTGCACCATAAAACGGTCAAAGAATAGAACGGGCTATTTTTTGTGATAGGGATTTTCCAGTCTTTTGACAAGTTCATTAATGATCTGTCTGAACTGGGTCTCGTCACAACCCATCAGCACCGCATCCTCCAGCGCGTCCTGACACATCTGGTAGATTTCCTCGAGGTTCTGATTGAGTACCTTGATTTTCTCGAGACAGGAAACGGAATCACCCTCGGGCGTGCGCCAGACTTCCCCATTTCGGGGATCAGTTCCCGGAATGGCTCCACGTCCAGTTTTTTTCTTGCCTCCGTGTATCATGTCGCAACACCCAATGAATCAGAATGTGGTGAAAGAGTGATCACATCGTAAAAGAGAAATGGCTGGAGAACGGATAAACGGAAACTAGCGCCGTCGCGCCGGCCATCATGACGGCTAGTCTCGCTTCATTCCGGTCGCCATGGTTCGTAATCTCCGGTGGCGTGCATCCGTTTACCGCCACTTAAAACGTGGCCGGGGGGATGATAGGCCGCTGTCGTTCCCGTGAGGTTGGGAAGATGAGATTTACCCCAGCCCGGCCGTTGGCGAGGATTCTCCATCGGGATGGTATCGGTGGTATGATGGAGCCATTCATGCCATCTCGGCGGCACACGGCTAGCTTCTTTTTCACCGTTATACATGACCCAGCGCTGTTCACGACCGTTATTGGCGCGGCGCCGAGCGTAACCGCTGCAGCGACAGTAATAGCGGTTTCCCGCCTCGTCGCTACCAACCAGTTTACCGAAAATCCAAGTGTAAAGAATGGTACCTGTAATCATGGGATCACGTCGAAACAACCGGTCTGCCTGACGCAACATAGGCCTCGGGAAAGGCACACGCGTCTAAGATTTCTGTCACGAAATATGACACCTGCTCCCCGCCACGTCCAGCCCCACCGCTGCGGTGGAAAAACACAAACTAAAATTCCTATTTTACCTCAAATAGTTATTTTTTTCTTCCCAGACACAAAATCTTGTTGCCTTGGCCCATT
This sequence comes from Alphaproteobacteria bacterium, assembly GCA_030739855.1. Taxonomy (GTDB): domain Bacteria; phylum Pseudomonadota; class Alphaproteobacteria; order UBA11136; family UBA11136; genus UBA11136. The sequence continues at coordinate 35,416 of JASLYJ010000013.1, forward strand.
CCTTTGTGGATAAATGTTGTGGGATCGTAACGCTCGCCTACTACATATACGGTTTTAAATGCAATATTTTGCACGGTGAGGGTTTTCCCACAGGGAGGGTGATGGGTGTTTTGTGCCTTTCAAACTTTATCCCTGACGCTAGGTTTTTCGTGAACGGGCACGTCTCAGGAATGGCCTAGTAAGAAGACAGAAGTTTTGGAAGGAGGGAGGAATGAGGGTTACGCGGCGGCTCACCCAAGAAGGGCGCTCCGCCTACGAAGGCATCGCATTTAAAATCACATCGAGTGATATCCGTAATCCTGATGGTTCAATTGTCTTTGAGCTCAGTGATATTGAGGTTCCTGCCAACTGGTCGCAGGTAGCCTGTGACGTTCTCGCCCAGAAATATTTCCGTAAGGCCGGCGTACCAGAGAACAGGGTTCCCGTTGAGGAGAACAGTGTACCTTCATGGCTGTGGCGGCACAGAGCAACCCCAGAAAGCCCGTGCGGCGGCGAGACTGGTGCCAAGCAGGTGTTCGATCGCATGTGTGGCACCTGGACATATTGGGGCTGGAAGGGCGGCTATTTCGACAGCGAAGACGATGCCCGTGCCTATTACGACGAAATGCGCTACATGCTGTGCTGCCAGATGGGTGCGCCGAATTCTCCGCAATGGTTTAATACCGGCCTGCACTGGGCCTATGGCATCGACGGTCCAGCTCAAGGGCACTACTACGTGGACTTCCGCAGCGGTGAACTGATGGCATCCCAGTCCGCCTACGAACATCCACAACCTCATGCCTGTTTTATCCAGAGCGTAGACGATGACCTAGTCAACGAAGGTGGAATCATGGACTTGTGGGCCCGCGAGGCCCGCCTCTTCAAATACGGATCGGGAACCGGCAGTAATTTCTCCTCCCTGCGCGGCGAGAGTGAGCCCCTTTCGGGTGGCGGAAAGTCCTCGGGGCTTATGAGCTTCCTCAAAATCGGCGACCGCGCTGCCGGTGCCATTAAATCCGGCGGCACCACGCGACGCGCCGCAAAGATGGTCTGCGTAGATATCGACCATCCTGATATCGAGGAATTCATCAACTGGAAGACCTTGGAAGAGCAAAAGGTGGCAGCATTAGTTACGGGGTCGAAGACCATCAGCTTTCACCTCAACGCTATCCTGAAGGCATGTCACACCGGACCCGTAGACAGCGATGAGGATGCTGACAGCCGTTTCGACATGAAAAAGAACCCGGCGTTAAAGAAGGCAGTTTTAGCCGCCCGCAAGGCCATGATCCCGGAAAACTACGTCCAGCGGATAACCCAGTTGGCGTCCCAAGGATTCACCGAAATCGAATTCCCTACTTACAGCACTGACTGGGATTCCGATGCTTATTTCACCGTATCTGGTCAGAACGCCAACAATTCTATCCGCGTCACAGACGAATTTCTCAAAGCCGTAGAAACGGATGGGGACTTAACCCTGATCCGGCGCACAGATGGCGAGGCGCACAAGACCGTGCGCGCCCGCGACCTGTGGGAGCAAATCGGCCATGCCGCTTGGTCCTGCGCCGATCCCGGACTGCAATTTGATACCACCATAAACGACTGGCACACTTGCCCAGAGTCCGGCCGCATCAATGCCTCTAACCCATGTTCGGAATACATGTTCATGGACGATACGGCCTGTAATCTAGCGTCACTGAATTTGCTAACGTTCCGCCGCGAGGATGGATCTTTCGACATAGAAGGGTTCGAGCACGCAACCCGGCTGTGGACCATCACTTTGGAAATCTCGGTCCTGATGGCACAGTTTCCCTCGCGGCGGATCGCCCAACTGTCCTTTGATTATCGAACCCTGGGATTAGGGTTCGCCAATATCGGAGGGCTGTTGATGGCCTCAGGTCTTCCCTATGACAGCGATAAGGGACGCGCGACCTGTGCGGCCATAAGTGCACTTATAACTGGGGTCGCCTACGAGACCTCCGCCGAAATAGCTGGCGAGTTAGGGGTCTTTCCCGGTTATGACAAAAACCGGGACTCCATGTTGCGCGTCATCAACAACCACCGCCTAGCCGCCCATGGCCTGAGCGATGGCTATGAGGGACTCTCGGTTATCCCGGTGCCGCTGCACGCCGAAGACTGTCCCTTCAAAGGGCTGACCAGAGCAGCTACTGAAGCCTGGGATCGTGTAAGCAGTGAAGGCGTGACTAACGGCTTCCGCAACGCCCAGGTAACGGTCATCGCCCCCACCGGGACCATCGGCTTGGTCATGGACTGCCACACCACCGGAATCGAGCCCGATTTTGCCATCGTCAAGTTCAAAAAGCTGGCCGGTGGAGGCCATTTCAGGATCGTCAACCGCACCGTGGGAACGGCGCTGGAGACCTTGGGCTATACTCGGGACCAGATACGCGACATCACCGAATACGCCGTGGGTCGTGGCACTCTGCACCGGGCCCCGGAGATCAGTTTCGACACGCTGCGCGAAAAAGGTTTTACCGACGAAGACGTTGAAACCCTGGAAGGGGCGCTAAGCAACGCCTTCGACATCAAGTTCGCTTTCAATAAATGGACCCTTGGCGAAACCTTCTGCACCGAGATTCTCGGGTTTTCCAAAGAAAAACTAGATGATCCTTCCTTCGACATGCTGCGGGAATTTGGCTTCTCGCGCAAGGCCATTGAGGCCGCCAACGCCTATTGCTGCGGTTCCATGACTGTGGAAGGTGCGCCACATCTTAAAAGCAAACATCTTCCCGTCTTCGACTGCGCCAATCCCTGCGGGCGTACAGGGAAACGCTTCCTGTCCGTAGAAAGCCATATCCGCATGATGGCAGCCTCCCAGCCTTTCATCACCGGTGCTATTTCAAAAACCATCAACATGCCGAACAGTGCCACCGTGGAGGAATGCAAGGAAGCCTACATGCTGTCCTGGAAACTAGGACTGAAGGCCAATGCCCTTTACCGCAACGGTTCCAAGCTATCACAGCCCCTAAGCAGTTCGGCAGAAGAAGGTGAAACCGACGACGCCAGGGATACCGAAAGCGCCGTCGCGGCGGCAGCAGAGAGTGCACCACATATTATTGAACGGGTGGTGGAAAAGATCGTCGCAAACCAGGAGCGGATGCGCCTGCCGGAACGGCGCAAGGGCTACACCCAGAAGGCCGTCGTAGGTAATCACAAAGTTTACCTGCGCACCGGCGAATACGAGGACGGCCAGCTGGGCGAAATCTTTATCGACATGCACAAGGAAGGGGCGGCCTTCCGCAGCCTCATGAACAATTTTGCCATCGCCATTTCCATCGGCCTCCAGTACGGCGTGCCGCTGGAGGAATTCGTAGATTCCTTCACCTTCACTCGTTTTGAACCCTCGGGTGTGGTGGAGGGCAATGAAGTCATCAAGATGGCCACATCGGTTCTCGACTATATTTTCCGCGAGCTTGCCATTTCCTATCTCGGACGCAACGATCTCAGCCATGCCGAACCAGAAGAACAGTTCGACAGCATAGGCGGCGGCACCGCCGAGGGCCTGCCGGTGAGACCCGAAGACGTGGTGCGCCGCATCGCCAGCACCGGTTATATGCGTAACAATCTTTATGTACTCAACAACCAGAATGAAGGCGGACGCAAAGAAACCGTTGCTTCCGCCACCGCTCTGAATAGCGGAGGCACCGCCGAAGCCGTCGCTGTCAGTGCCGTAATCACCGAGGATGTCGACCCCACCCCCGACCGTGTTTTTGAAGCGCGGATGCAGGGTTATGAAGGCGACGCGTGCGGCGATTGCGGTAACTTCACGCTGGTCCGCAACGGCACTTGCCTGAAATGCGTGACCTGCGGTTCCACAAGCGGGTGCTCCTAAGCCCCGTCTTGTATTGTCCTCCCTAAACTTCGGGGGTGCGGCGGCGGCAACCCCCGATTTTTTTGCGACAAAGGAGACAAAAACGTGGAATGGCCGATTAGGGCCCCTCCACAAAGCTTACCGGTTTGCCACAGGGATCGCCCAGGATTTCGTCCTCACGCATAACCACGCAACCGCGGATGATGGTAGCCACCGCCCAGCCCCTTACGGTCATGCCGTTAAAAGGCGTCCAGCAGACTTTGCTAGCAATCCAGTCGTTACTAATGACACGTTCTGCCTTCAGATCCACGAGAGTGAAATCGGCATCAAAACCAGGTGCGATATGGCCCTTTCCTTCCATATTGTAGATACGCGCTGCACCGGCGCTGGTGAGGTCAACGAGCCGTTTCAGTGACAACCGCCCAGCGTTCATATGATCGAGCAGTAATGGCAGCAGGGTTTGCACACCAGTCATACCGGAGGGTGAAGCGGGATAGGATTGGGCCTTTTCCTCCAATGTGTGGGGCGCATGGTCTGATCCCACAACGTCCACAATACCCTCGTCCACAGCCTGCCACAGGGCTCTTCTGTGACGGGCCTCGCGGATAGGTGGATTCATCTGGGCAAGGGTGCCAAGCCGGTCATAGCAGTCGGGCGCGGAGAGAGTCAGATGCTGTGGCGTTACCTCGACGCTGGCGATATCACGATGCACCCCCAGCACCTCCATCTCTTCGGCCGTAGTCACATGAAGTATGTGAACTCGCCGACCCGTCTCCCTGGCCAAAGCCAGCAGACGGCGGGTGGAGAGAAGCGACGTTTCCACATCACGCCATTGGGGGTGAAGGTGGACGGTAGCACCCTTTTTCTCCACCAAGTGGCGGCGTTCACACAGACGGGACTCGTCCTCACTGTGTATGGCTATACGGCGGGAGCCATTTTCCAAAACTGCACGTAGTGTCGTGTCATCTTCCACCAGAAGGCTGCCGGTGGAAGAACCCATAAACACCTTGATCCCAGCACATCCGGGAAGCTGTTCCAGACGTGCCAGATCACCCGCGTTTTCCGCCGCCGCACCGATGAAAAAGGCGTGATCACACCAGGCGCGGCCACAGGCCCGCGCCAGCTTGTCAGCGAGGTCCTCCTCGCCCAAGGTGGAGGGGTTGGTATTTGGCATTTCGAAGATACAGGTGACACCGCCCAAAACGGCTCCTGCGGTTCCAGTAATTAGGTCTTCCTTGTGCTCCAGCCCCGGCTCGCGAAAATGAACTTGGGTATCGATGACCCCGGGCAGCACATGCAGACCATCGGCATCAAAACGCTCAGGAGCCGAAGCCGTAGAAAGGTCGCCTAGTGCCGAAACTTTGCCACCGATCACACCGATATCGACTTCCACAATGCCGCCCTGAGTCACCACCCGGCCGGAGTGAATGATAAAGTCGTAGTGTTTGTTCATATTCCTGCACGCACCATGCCGGGAGGAAACCGGAAAGGAAAGGCTACAATTGATGGAATGATCCACTTTTCTGCCGGATTTAGGTATAAACTGAGTCCTGTGATACAGACGATCGCAAGCATTGTGGCGGCAGTAAGCCTTCTTTCCTCCTGTACTCGGTTCGAGCCTGACGTCCATGTGGATCCGGCGCAAACCCGCATGGAAGCCAGGGCCATGTTGGGCATCGACATGTATGCTCGCGGCGAATTCCTAAAGGCGCTAGACGCTATTCGTCCCTGGGCGGAGCAAGGGAATTCCTCTGGTATGGTGCTGATCGCCGGCATGTACTATCAGGGCCGAGGCGTGGTCAAAGACAACGTCAATGCCTATATGTGGGCAGAGCTGGGCGTTATTTATGCTAAAAATAATGAGGAATATGCCGATGCCATCAACTTCCGCAACGAAATCATTCCCCATTTGACTGGGGAAGAAATAGACGAAGGCTGGCGCCGCATAAAGAACTGGAAGTCTGGTTTCGGTGACAACGGTGATAACCAGGAAGACATGTAGGTTGACGTTGATTTCTGACGTGGCACCCTCTCTGTAAGGAGAAAAAAATGAACCGCAGCATGATCCTTATCGGAGTGCTTCTGGTGGCGCTGGTGATCGCTATGATCTATCAGCAGCAGAAAGGGGTAGAGCGCCCCTGGACCCAGTGCAAGGAAAGCATGATAGCGCAGATGCTCACCGGTGAATGCGCGCCCTCACAGTTCTCCACCCCTCACATACGCGGCCCACTGCAAGACGCGCCCCGAACGGACACACCCCAGACCAACATCCCCCAGACCGGCGGCTACGAAGGCGACCGGCTGGAGGATATGTAGAGAGGCGCTATCACCTTGCGCTTAAGCTTTCTAAAATACCGCCTTGGGGGGGCAACCCTTGGATATGGGCGCGGTGCCACAGGGCGTAGAAGAGCAGCGTCCACGCTGCCTGACCCTGCCGCTTGCGCGCGGCCCCGGTAAAAAGCGCTGTCACCGCCCCCCTGCCACAAAGCGCCGCCACACCCTCCTGTTCCGCCACCAGCGGCCCTAACTGCGCGCCCTGCCCCGCGATCCATTCCCCCACCGGAACCGTGAACCCACGCTTGCGGGAGAAAGGATCAGCCTCAGGCAGGTGTTCCTCGAGCCAGCGGCGTAATATCCATTTTCCAAGACCCTTGCGTATCTTCAGGGAATCGGGCAGGCGAAATACAGCGCGTGCCACTTCGCGGTCAAGAAAAGGCGTGCGGCCCTCCACCCCATGATGCATGAGGCAGCGGTCGAGCTTGGTGAGCAGGTCGTTGGGAAGCCACGCAGCACAGTCTGTAGCCTGTGCCGTCTGCAGTTTCGAACGCGACCTGTCTCGGGCATGGATTTCTGCTGCAGCGATACCGTCGCGCCAATCGCGGGGCTCCCGCTTGAGAACGCCCAACCCATCGAAAATACCACGTGGCCGCATGACCCGCCCGCCAAGCCAGAAGGGGCGCAAGACGCTGCGGTAACGGCCATAACCGGCCAGAAGTTCATCCCCGCCTTCGCCGCTGAGCACTACTTTGAGCCCCTGTGCAGCAGCGCAACTGGCCAGTTTATAAGTAGGCAGAACGGCGTAATCGGCCACCGGATCATCCATCACCGAGGCCAGACGCGGCAGCATATCCCAGAAATCGGCCTCAGTGAATGCCACCTCCACATGTTCGGCTCCAGTGAGTGTTGCCAAGCGACGCGCGTGATTACGTTCATCCGCTGCACCGCTTCCTGGAAAGCCCACTGTGAAGGCCTGCACCGGTGTTTCGTTTACCCGCGCCATCATGGCCAACAGGGCAGAAGAATCGATGCCGCCGGAAAGAAACATGCCATAGGGAACATCGGCGCGCTGGTGGAGGCGCACGCTGTCTTCCATGACAGCGTCCAACCGCGCCAAGGCGTAATTCTCTTCTGTCACCTCCGGCGCGCCTCGAGGAAGCGCATCGAGACACCGACGGGCCACGACGCGCCCTCCTTCAACCACCAGCGTTTCCCCGGGCAGAACCCGCATGATCTTCGCCAGCGGTGTTTCGCGTCCGGTGGAAAATTGAAGCTGCAATACTTCGTCGCGGGAATGGGGATATTCTTCCGCCACCACCAAGCCCGCGGAAACCAACGCCTGGGGCTCTGATGAAAAGGCCAGCCCCCAAGTAGTTGCCGTGTAGTAGAGTGGCTTGATACCGAAGGGATCGCGGCTCAACACCAACCTTTCATGCGCCGGATCGTGCAGCGCGATAGCATACATGCCGCGCAGATAATTCACATAGTCGAGATCATGCCGGCGATAAAGAGGAAGCGATATTTCACAGTCGGAGCCAGTAGCAAAGGTCTCTCCACCCAGAGATTTGCGTAGTTCAATATGGTTATAGATTTCGGCATTGGCCACCAGCGCCAAGCCACCTTCTCCGTAGAGGGGCTGATCCCCGGTTTCAAGATCGATGATGGCGAGACGAGTATGCACCATGCCTACGTCTCCAGCCACATACCGTCCGCCACTATCAGGCCCGCGATGGGTAAGGGCCTCTGCCAGCGCGTCAAGAATAGTGGAATCGGCGGGGGTACCGTCCAGGGTCATGAGACCCGCGATTCCACACATCAGAGAGCGACCTTCTTGAATAACCTCATATAACGTGCCACCACCACGGATTCGGTAAAATCCTTTTCGTAGCGTTTGCGTCCACCATGAATGATCTTGCGTATCAGATCGGGATCCATGGCAAGCCGCTTGATGCTTTCCACCAGAGCCCTCGGTTCGTCCACGGGCACCAGAAGGCCACTGTGGTTATGGCGGATCAGAGCGCCAGGCCCCGCGCTTTTGGTGGCAATCACCGGCACGCCGTGAGCCCAGCCTTCAATCACCACGTTGCCCAGCGGCTCGTGGCGGGAGGGACAGACAAGCATGTCCGCTGCTGCGAATAAGGGGGATGGATTCTTGTGCCAGCCTAAAAAGCGGACGCGAGGACGTGCCCCCACCCGTACTGCCAGTTCCTCAAGTTCAATCCGAAGCGGGCCCTCGCCTGCAAGCCAGAGATAGGCGTGTGGCAGCTCAGCCATAGCTCGGATCAGCGTGTCATAGCCCTTGTTTTTATGGAGCCGCCCCAAGGCTAGGATCAGCAGCACTTTCTCCGGTGTGGTGTGTATACCGCGAACAAGTGGTTCTTCGGCTTCGCTCGCCGTAACAAAATTGGGGAGATAGTGGGCGCGGTCCTTCGGCCAGCCGGACTCCACAATATAACGCACGATGTCCTTGGTGTTGCCGATGAGATGGTCACAGGTCTTATAATTTTCTATTTTGTAATAGCCTCCCAGCCGCCCCACATGAACGAACTTTCCCACTACAGGCTTGAAAAAGTGGGCGGCTTGGTTCATCTGATTTATCGCCACCTGGACTATATGATAGTCGGAAATTTTTGATGGTTTACGATGCTCCACGTCGTGGCGGTCGGCAATATCGGAACTCTGATTCGGCTCTATGCTGTTAGTGTTTTTTTCTATGAGTGGACAGAAACGAGTAGCTCGGTTCATCCAGGTCAGCACCACCTGCGGTTTATAACGCTCCACGGCGCGGCGAAAGCCATAGTTGGTGGTAAAGTCGAAAGGCCCGCCAAAGGGAAGCTCTACCGTCTCCATACCGCTGACACTAAGGACTTCAGCGCGTTCGGGATTACGACGGATTAGCACCTTCTGATCCTGCCCAGCCCGTTGCAGTGCTAAAACCAGACGCACAAAGAACGCTTCCGCACCGCCATATTCAGCCCCAGCCATGGCCTGCAAAACCCTGGTCATGGCAACATCCCCTCGAAGGCAGCCGCCGCCTCGTCCCAGCCCCAACCGCGCTGGCGCTGTAATGCCGCGTTATGTTGACTGCGCCACAGATCATCGTCGTGCAGCAGGGCCACCGCATGCCGAATGAAGTCCGCGTCATTAGACGCCACGGCGCCAGTGATACCATCCACCACTCTCTCAGCCACACAACCGATATCCTGGACCACCGCCGGGACACCCACAGCCTGAGCCTCGCCAACGGCCAGACAAAAGGTCTCTCCCACATCGCCGCGATAGAGAAGCACCCGCGAATTGGCCAGTTCCGCCGCCAGTTCGGGTTTCGCC
>JASLYJ010000014.1:0-6602 GCA_030739855.1 Alphaproteobacteria bacterium
CCATCCACCAGGTGGTTCGGGTTGACGCAGGAAGGCCAGGGTCTCGCCCAGTCCGCGCAGGTCTCCACGAGTGCGGTCCATGCCCTTAGCCACTCGTTCCACAGTGCCGAACAGATTGGCCAGTACTGGCATGCCATAGGCGTGGCCATCTCTGTCCACCGTGTTTTCGAACAGTACCGCTGGGCCGTTCTCGGCGAGAAGGCGGGTCTGAATCTCGGTCATTTCGAGATAGGGGCAGACCGGCACGGTGACGCGGACAAGCTCCCCCTCGCACTCTAGGCGCTCCATGAAATCACGCAGGCTTATACAGGGCATAAATTTTGCTGCTCCCTTCGAGGCCATAGGACGATCTGTGGTGCGGGTGCGTCAAGGGGCAAGACGCATCTCTCCAATTGAGGCTTGGTAATTCAGCGGTGACCATCGCTTATTACGGTCGCACCGCATTCCAGTATCTGCCTTCAGGCGGTCTGGCCCATAAACAGGGCGGCCAGCACCAGAATCCCTGTCCACATATTGGACTTGAAGGTGGCGAGACAGTTGGCCGCATCATTGATATCTAACTGTGCTGTCTGCCAGCAAAGATGGGCTGCCGCCACTGCCAGTGCTAGGTAGAAAAGTGGGGCTAATCCGGCCATCCATCCCGCCAGGGCTATGGAGGCCACCGCGCCACCATAGAAGACAAATAGCCAGGATCTCGTATTTTCACCTAGCCTCAGTGCTGTGGACTTCACTCCAGTAAGGGTGTCGTCGTGCTTGTCCTGGTGGGCGTAGATGGTGTCATAACCTAGTGTCCACAACACCGCGCCGCCGTAAAGGGTAACTACTACCGGTTCCAACCCGCCGCGCAGCGCCGTCCAGCCCAGCAGCACTCCCCAGTTGAAAGTGAGGCCGAGAAAGGCCTGAGGCCACCAGGTAATGCGTTTCATAAAAGGGTAGAAGATCACCAATGGTATGGCCATCAGGGCGAGTAAGAAAGTCGTCCTATTGAAGGAAAGCAGTACCGCCAGCCCGGCTAGCAACAGCAGGGCCAGGAATAACCCGGCCCGGGACAGACTTACCACGCCTGAGGCCAGAGGCCGCGTAGAGGTGCGCGCTACCTTGGCGTCGAATTCACGGTCAGCCATGTCATTGATAGTGCATCCGGCGGCGCGCATAATGACGGCGCCGAGGGCAAACAGAGCGAATAGCTGTATCTCCACCACACCACCTCCGGCTAGGGCCAGCCCCCACCAGCACGGTAGCAGTAGTAGCCAGATGCCGATGGGTCGGTCGAGTCGCGCCAACCGCAGATAGGGGCGGGCAGGACCAGGCGCGTGCCGGTCGATCCAGTCGTCTGCCTTGATATCGCCCCCCAGATAGTTTTTTTTTGTCATGTGATCTGCTGTCCCTACGAGGGGTTGTTGGAGTAATCTTGGAGCCTAGAAAGAGAAGGGGCAAGCGGGAGTTGCCAGAACACCAAGAACAGTGACGTAAAAAAACAGAAAGTCGAAATCAATGGCCCGAAAGAATGACCAAGGCGCGGCTCCGCCTAAGCCCCGAGCCCGTCTTTATGTAGAGGCCGATCTCGGCCCCGGCGTAGTAGCGACAGCGGACGGAGACCAGTCACATTATCTGTGCCATGTGCTGCGTCTTGACGCGGGCGGGGCGGTTATTCTGTTCAATGGACGTGACGGAGAATGGCTGGCGCGAATAATACCTGAAACGGGCGCTAAAATAATGTTAGAGGCTGTGGAGCGACTGCGCCCTCAGGCCGATCCTCCCGACATGTGGCTGGTCTTTGCGGCACTGAAACGGGCGCGGCTTGATTTCCTGGTGGAAAAAGCTACCGAACTGGGGGTTGCAGAACTGCGGCCAGTAGTGACGCGGCATACGGTGGTGCGGCGGGTCAACGTGGCCCATTTGCGTTCCCGCTGCGTATCGGCGGCGCAGCAAACGGAGCGCCTGAACGTACCATTGGTACGCGCGCCGGAGAAACTTAAGTCCGTGCTGAATGATTGGCCGTCTAGACGGCGGCTGCTTTTCTGTGACGAAAGTGGCGAAGGCCCTCCAATTGCCGAGGTGCTCGCAGATTTCCGTGAAATCGAATCTCTGGAACAAGGGGGCGGGCAATGGGCGTTGCTTACGGGGCCTGAGGGCGGTTTTTCTCCCACGGAGCTTGACGCCCTCTACAAACTACCCTTTGCTACGGCGTTGGGACTGGGTCCTCGTGTGTTGCGTGCAGACACGGCGGCCCTAGCGGCTCTTGCTTGCTGGCAGGCCATTCTTGGTGATTGGCACGAAAGATGCCGGTTTGAGTCGTACCCCGCCAACGACTGATTTCCCATCTAGTTCTTGGTATTTTTATGTGCCGTCTGTTATGACCTCTTCCTCTGCTACGTCCCCCTTAGGACACAGGGATCAACTCGTCACCTATATGGAAACCGGATGCAAGCCACGCGCTGACTGGCGCATCGGTACAGAGCACGAGAAATTCGCCTTTGATTTGGAGACCCTGCGGCCGCTTCCCTATGAAGGAGAAAAGGGTATAGCCGCCTTGCTCGAGGGTTTCCGCCGTTTTGGCTGGCAGCCGGTAGCCGAGGGCGGTAAGACCATCGCGTTGGTTCAAGACGGTAGTTCTATAACCTTGGAGCCAGGCGGCCAGATTGAGCTTTCCGGTGCGCCACTGGAGAATCTGCATCAGACTTGCCATGAGGTTCACACCCACCTAAGCGAAGCTAAGGAGATTGGTGAAGAACTGGGTATTGCCATGATGGGTATGGGCTTCCTACCCAAATGGACGCGTCAGGACATGCCGTGGATGCCTAAAGCGCGCTATGACATCATGCGCCGCTACATGCCCACCAAGGGCGATCACGGCCTCGACATGATGCTGCGCACCTGCACCGTACAGGTCAATCTCGACTTCGCCTCCGAGACCTGCATGACTCGCAAATTCCGCGTCGGCCTGGCCCTGCAGCCAGTGGCCACGGCCCTGTTCGCCAACTCACCCTTCACCGGGGGCCAGCCCAACGGCTATCTCAGCTATCGCAGCCAAGTCTGGACCGACACCGATCCCGACCGCTGCGGCATTCTGCCCTTCGTTTTCGAGGATGGCTTCGGCTTCGAGCGCTATGTGGACTATATGCTCGACGTGCCCATGTATTTCGTGCGCCGCGACGGAAACTATATTGACGCCGCCGGCCAGTCCTTCCGTGATTTCCTTGTAGGTGAATTGCCGGCGCTGCCCGGCGAAAAGCCCTATATGAGCGACTGGGAGGACCACCTCACCACCGTTTTCCCCGAGGTGCGGCTGAAGCACTTCCTCGAAATGCGCGGCGCTGATGGCGGCCCCTGGGGGCGGCTCTGCGCCTTTTCCGCTCTCTGGGTAGGACTTCTCTACGACCGCACGGCCATGGACGCCGCCTATGACCTGATCAAGGACTGGACAGCGCAAGATCACGCCCAACTGCGCGCCGAGGTGCCCCGCGACGGGCTGGCCACACAGATGGGTAACCGTGCCCTGCTGGCGCTGGCCGAAGAAGTTCTGGAGATCGCCTATGCCGGGCTCGCCAGCCGCGCCATACTCGACGGCAAGGGCCGGGACGAGACCCAATATCTCGAGCCATTGCTGGAAACAGTTGCATCTGGACGCACACCTGCAGAAGAATGGCTCGACGCCTTCACCTCCAGCTGGGACGGACGCATCGAACCACTGTTTACCGAGAACGCGTATTGATCATGACAACACCGCCAGAAAAACCCACACCTCCCGTCCCCTGCCGCAACCTCGACGAGGTGCGCGCCAATATCGACCGCCTCGACGGCGAAATCCTTCGACTTATGGCTGAGCGCAGCTTCTATGTGAGCGAGGCGGCGCGCTTCAAGCCCTCGCGCGAAGGCGTGGCGGACCGCGCCAGGATCGAGGACATCATCACCCGTATGCGGGCGAAGGCCGAACAGGCTGGACTGGTGCCCGGCATCGCCGAGGCCGCGTTCCGGCGCATGATAGACGGCTTCATCGAATTCGAAAAAGATGAATTCGACCGCATCCACGAGAAGGATTAAAACTTCCGCCTGTCAGGGGACGATATTTTTTCCCAGATTCTAACTTTCCGTACCGCCAACGGTTAGGCCATCAATTTTCAGTGTGGGCTGACCCACGCCTACGGGTACGTGCTGACCCTCCTTACCGCAAGTGCCGATGCCGGGGTCCAGCGCCATGTCGTTGCCGATCATGGAAACCCGTGTCAGCACGTCGGGGCCGTTGCCGATCAAGGTTGCCCCCTTGACCGGTGCCCCTACCTTGCCGTCCTCGATCAGATAAGCCTCCGAGGCGTTGAACACGAACTTGCCCGAGGTGATGTCCACCTGGCCACCGCCGAAGCTGACGGCGTACACGCCCTTCTTCACTGTGGCGATGATCTCGTCGTGCTGGTGGCTGCCGCCCAGCATATAGGTGTTGGTCATGCGCGGCATCGGCGCATGGGCGTAGGACTGGCGTCGGCCGTTGCCGGTGGGCTTGGCTCCCATCAGACGGGCGTTCATGCGGTCGAACATATAGCTCTTGAGGATGCCGTCCTCGATCAGTACCGTGCGGTCTGCCGGGGTGCCCTCGTCGTCAATGGTGAGCGACCCGCGCAAATTTTCAAGGGTACCATCATCAACCACGGTTACGCCCTTCTCTGCCACCCGCTCGCCGATCAACCCGGAAAAAGCGGATGTGTTCTTGCGGTTGAAATCGCCTTCCAGTCCGTGGCCCACGGCCTCGTGAAGCAGGATTCCCGGCCAGCCCGGCCCCACGACCACAGTCATCTCACCCGCCGGAGTAGCCACCGATTCCAAATTCACAAGGGCCTGGCGCAGGGCTTCGTCAACGGAGGCCTTCCAAGTCTCCGGCTTCAGCCACTGGCCGTAACCGGCGCGGCCGCCGCTGCCAAACGTCCCCTGTTCCATGCGCTCGCCCTTGGCAGCCGTGACCGTAACGTTGAGCCGCACCAGCGGGCGCACGTTACAGACCCGCTGGCCGCCGGGGCGGATGATCTGCATCGCTTGCCACTGGCCGGAAAGCGAGGCGGAGACCTGGCGCACCCGGGGGTCACGGCTCCGCGCATAGGCGTCCATTTCGGAAAGAAGGTTTACCTTGTCGGTGAATTCTCTCTCACCCAACGGGTTGGCGTCATCATAGAGATGGCGATTGGTGGGCTGGGGCGCGGCAGTTGTGGCAGCCTGTCTTCCCGTGCGCACCGATTTCACCGTTTCGGCGGCCCGCCTCAATGCCACCTCGCTGAGCTCGCTGGCATGGGCATAGCCGGTAGTCTCGCCTGCCACGCAGCGCAGGCCAAAACCCTGGGAAGTGTCGAAACTGGCGGTTTTCAGACGTCCGTCATCGAAATTGAGGCTTTCCGACTGACAGTATTCAAGGAACAGCTCGCCGTCGTCGCAACCGGCTAGCGCGTCGTTGACTTGGGATTCGGTGCGCTCCCGGTTAAGGCCCGTGCGTTCGAAGAACAGCGCGTCGGTGGTGGCGAGATCACTCATCTTTTTCCTTTATGTAAGTGAACGGCGGGGTAAGGAAAATGTATTTGATGATGGGTAGCGTGTTCCGCGCCCTTCTTCAAGATGGGAGGCGCAACCTTGATTCACAGTAAAATTTTTTAGTTACGCTTTAAGGTGCAATGTCTTTGCGAAGCGTTTCTTAGAGCGTAGCCCTTAACGGTTCACTTTGTCCTGAACCCCTTCATACTCCACGACTCGGCGATAAAGATGCCAGCTCGTATGTCCAAGCGCCGGTGTTAGTGTTGGTGTTTGTAGCCCCCATGGTGTACCAAGCGGATTACACCTTCCCTACGCGAGAAATATTTTCGGGGCGGGGTCGTAGCATTCACAGATCAGGTAAACGGTCGAGTGAGGCCATAGATGTCCCATAGTTCCATCGATTTAGCGCATGCCGCACCGGGGGCTGTGCCGTCACTTTTTTTGGCCGACGGCCCCCGGGTGGTAGACTTCATCGCCCTGTTGAAGCCGCGGGTGGTGTCATTAGTGGTGTTTACAGGATTTACTGGCATGATGCTGGCGCCTGGCCATCTCCATCCTCTGCTGGCGGCGGTGGCCATCATTTGTATCGCCGTGGCAGCGGGAGCTTCTGGCGCCATCAACATGTGGTACGATCGCGACATTGACGCTGGCATGAGTCGCACTTGCCACCGGCCCCTGCCAGCGGGCTACATGGACCCGGCGGACGCCTTGGGCTTCGGGGTGGTGCTGTCAGTGGCAGCGGTGACTGTGATGGGGCTGGCGATCAACTATGTGGCCTCCGCGTTGCTAGCGCTGACCATCTGTTTCTACGTCTTCGTCTATACCATCTGGCTGAAACGCCGTACACCACAGAACATCGTCATCGGCGGCGCCTCGGGGGCGTTTCCTCCCATGATTGGCTGGGCGGCAGTGAGCGGCGACGTGTCTCTGGCTTCGCTTTCTCTGTTTGTTATCATCTTCATGTGGACGCCGCCACATTTCTGGGCGCTCTCGCTCTACCGCTGCGGCGATTACGCTAGTGTTGGCGTACCCATGATGCCGGTGGTGGCGGGTGCGCGCAAAACCCGTAAATTGATCCTCCTATACAC
>JASLYJ010000014.1:6612-39616 GCA_030739855.1 Alphaproteobacteria bacterium
CTTCTTGTCCCCTTGAGCCTGACCCCTTTCTGGCTTGGTGTGATGGGGCCGGCCTATGCATTGGCCGCGCTGGTTCTGGGAGGGATTTTTCTGGGTCTGGCGGTACGCCTCTGGGCTACGACGGCGGATGCCGCCGCCAAGGCTATGTTCGGCTATTCCATCCTCTATCTATTCCTGCTGTTTATGGCCATGCTGGCTGACCCAGCACTGGGCACATGGATGGCGTCAGCGGAGTATCTTCCTAGTTCGGCAGCCTCCGGTCTTTAACAAAGTTCGTTCTCAAGAATTGAGTTTTCACGCGCCCTGATAAACACTATCTCCAAACTGGAGGGAGCTTTGTTGAACCGCTTTCTCATCAGGAGAATGTTCGGGAATAGAGACCATGAATAATCAAATTATCTATAACCTATAATTATTATGACTCAAAAATTGATGTGTTGATAAGAGATCATGGATATTTTATACAAAAACTGACACTTGAAAATGTCACAGAAATGTTACTGTCCAATGGCGCAGAGTTGCGGGCGTTCGCCGAAAAAAGGGGACAAAGATAAAATGTTTCTAAATGCTTTACGTGCCGCTTTCGCGGCTGTTTTTTTTACCGGAATAAGTACTTTCTCCGCCCTGGCAGAACATACTGGCCGGCCGCTGGAGTGGCAGTTAAATCTGCAGGGCGCAGCCTCTCCGGTGATGGAAGGCATTGCTGATTTCCATAATTTACTTTTGGTCATCATCATTAGCATTGCGACTTTCGTTACCTTGCTGCTGCTCTACGTGATCATGCGCTTCAAGGCATCAAACAATCCGGTGCCCTCGAAGACAACCCACAACACGCTGCTTGAAGTATTATGGACAGTGATTCCCGTTCTTATCCTTATGACCATCGCTATCCCCTCCTTCAAGCTGCTCTATTTTGAGGATCGTGCGGCGGACGCTGAGATGACCGTCAAGGTCACCGGCGAGCAATGGTACTGGACCTACGAATATCCAGATAACGGCGGCTTTACCTTCGACAGTATGATACTCGATGAAGGCGAATTGGGTGAACATCCCCGCCTTTTGGGTGTGGACAACCCCGTCGTACTGCCGGTGGATACCACCGTGCGCGTACTTCTAGCTGCGCCCGTTACCGGAGTTATTCACAGCTGGGCCGTACCTTCGCTAGGAGTTAAGACCGACACCGTTCCAGGTCGTCTCAACGAGACCTGGCTCAGGATCAACGAGGAAGGCTGGTATTACGGCCAGTGCTCGGAGCTCTGCGGTCCCGGTCACGGTTTCATGCCTATCGCCATCAAGGCGGTCTCGAAAGAGGCCTTTGGCGCTTGGGTCACAGGGGCGAGGGAAGAATTTGCGCGCAATGACCAAGGCGATAAACTCGTCCGTGTTACCCAGAACATTGCGCAGAACCAAGTTCGGCAATAAGCCAAAGCGAGAGTTGTAAATCATGAGTAATCACGATACCCCCACTGGCATCAAACGCTGGCTGTATTCCACCAACCACAAGGACATCGGCACGATGTACCTTGTTCTCGCCGTGATCGGCGGCATTGTAGGCGCGGTCTTCTCCCTGCTGTTGCGCATGGAGCTGGCCGAGCCCGGCATGCAGTTCTTCGGCGAAAACTACCAATTCTACAATGTTGTGATGACGGCCCACGGTCTCATTATGGTGTTCTTCATGGTAATGCCGGCCATGATGGGCGGTTTTGGTAACTGGATGGTGCCGCTGATGATTGGGGCGCCGGATATGGCTTTCCCGCGCATGAACAATGTCAGCTTCTGGCTGCTACCGCCGTCACTCATATTACTGGTAGCATCAGCATTTACCGATGGCGGTGCTGGGACGGGGTGGACTGTTTATGCACCCCTTAGCACCTCCGCCCACCCTGGCAAAGCGGTCGACCTAGCAATCCTATCTCTGCATCTTGCGGGCGCCTCGTCTATTCTGGGCGCCATCAACTTCATCGCCACCATTTTCAACATGCGTGCGCCGGGTATGACTCTGCACAAGATGCCACTCTTTGTCTGGGCGGTTTTGGTGACAGCTTTCCTGCTGCTGCTCTCATTGCCGGTTCTGGCGGGTGGCATTACCATGCTGCTTACTGACCGCAACTTCGGCACTACTTTTTACGCACCCGAAGGCGGCGGCGATCCCATCCTATGGCAGCACCTGTTTTGGTTCTTCGGCCATCCCGAGGTCTACATCCTGATCATCCCGGGTTTTGGCATTATCAGCCAGGTGATCCCCACCTTCTCTAAGAAACCCATCTTTGGCTACCTCGGTATGGTTTACGCCATGGTGGCCATTGGCTTCGTCGGTTTCATCGTCTGGGCTCACCACATGTATACTGTAGGTTTGGACGTGGATACGCGGGCCTATTTTGTTGCCGCCACCATGGTGATCGCGGTTCCCACGGGTATCAAGATCTTCAGTTGGATAGCTACCATGTGGGGTGGCTCGCTGACTTTCCCCACACCCATGTTGTTCTCCCTGGGTATGATTTTCCTATTTACGCTTGGTGGTGTCACCGGTGTGGTTCTGTCCAATGCGGGTGTGGACATTGCGCTGCATGACACCTACTACGTAGTAGGACACTTCCACTTCACTATGTCTATGGGCGCCTTGTTCGCAATGTTTGCGGGCTTTTACTACTGGATAGGCAAGATGTCCGGACACCAGTATCCGGAGAACTTGGGCAAGCTCCAGTTTTGGATTATGTTCGTTGGCGTACTGTTGACTTTCTTCCCCATGCATTTCTTGGGCCTTGCCGGGATGCCTCGGCGTATTCCCGACTATCCGGACGCCTTCGCTGGCTGGAATCTGATTGCCAGTTACGGAGGTTATATCTCGGCCGCGGGCGCGCTTCTCTTCCTCTACATCATCTGGAAGACGTTTACCTCGGGTGAGAAAGTGGCGGAGAATCCATGGGGAGAGGGGGCAAACACCCTGGAATGGAAGCTCAGCTCGCCACCGCCTTTCCATACTTATGAAGAAATCCCTAAAGTGTAGACTGTCATGGACGTCTCGCAAAAGCACCAGCGTAACCGCAACCTGACCCTGGGTGGGGTGCTTCTCTCCCTTGTAGTGTTGTTTTATCTCATCACTATAGTGCGTATGGGGGGGTAATAGGCCATGACCACGTCCGCGCACAGGTGGGAATTGCGTCGCCGCAACCACAAATGTTTAGGGGTCCTTACGGCAGTTGTCTTCGGCATGGCGGGGCTTGCTTACGCTTCGGTACCCCTCTATCGCATTTTCTGCCAGGTCACTGGTTATGGCGGCACCACACAACAGGCTGCCTCCGTGCCGGGCGTGGAGGTGGAACGGATAATAACGGTACGTTTTGATTCCAACGTTTCTCCAACCCTACCATGGCATTTTGCCCCAGCGCAGCCCCTGGTGGAGGTTAAGGTGGGGGAATCGGGATTGGCTTTCTTTACTGCGCGTAATCTTTCTGACACGTCTATCACCGGTACTGCGGTATTCAACGTGACGCCGCTTAAGGTGGGCAAGTATTTTAACAAGATCGACTGTTTCTGTTTTACTGAACAGATCCTGGCCCCGGGCCAGGAGATGGACATGCCGGTGAGTTTTTTTGTAGATCCGACGATTATGAACGATATCAACATGGGTGAGATCAAAACCATCACCCTTTCCTACACCTTCCTCCGCGCAGAGAGTGAGGAAGAGAAAAACGCCGCCCTGTGGAAGAATTCATACGAAGACCCTGTAGGATGGATGGCGGCGTTGTCCGGTGGGCTTCCAGCCCCCGACAAGTTTGCCATGGAGAGCTGATGCCTGTGTGGGGTAAGAGACGTTATTTTTTTATTATTAGAAGCAACAGAGAGTAAGAAGAATGAGCTCTGCAAAACATTCATATCACCTGGTCGATCCCAGCCCGTGGCCTTTTGCTGCCGGTGTTTCGTCGCTTGTTGCAGCATTTGGCTTCATCAGTTTTATGCATGACGAGGGCAATTCCCTTTTCTATCTTGGTGCCGCCATGCTGATGCTGACGGCGGCCGCTTGGTGGCGCGACGTCATCCGTGAAGGGGAGGTGGAAGGCCATCACACCCCCGTTGTCCAGATAGGCCTACGTTACGGCATGGCCCTGTTTATTGCCTCGGAAGTGATGTTCTTCGTCGCCTGGTTCTGGGCCTTCTTCGACGCTGCTCTCTTTCCGGGTGCTGCCAGCCCCGAGCTGGTGGCCCGGCAAGAGGTCCTGGGCGGGGTGTGGCCGCCTGTGGCCATGGAAGGGAAGCTCTTTGATCCTTGGGGTGTGCCATTCCTCAACACTATCATCCTGCTCAGTTCCGGCGTTACCGTGACCTGGGCTCACCACGCCCTGCGCGAGGACAACCGCCAGCGCTTCCTGCTTGGCTTGGCACTCACAATCATCTTAGGTATCACCTTTACTAGCCTTCAGGCTCATGAATATGGTGAGGCCACTTTCTCCTTTACCGAGGGTATCTATCCCTCCACCTTCTTCATGGCCACCGGTTTTCACGGTGCCCATGTAATCATCGGCACTATCTTCCTCATTGTCTGTTTTCTGAGGGGGCTAGCCGGGCATTTTAAACCAGACCATCACTTTGGCTTCGAAGCCGCTGCTTGGTACTGGCATTTCGTGGATGTGGTGTGGCTATTCCTGTTCACTTGCGTTTACTGGTGGGCGAGCCCGGCCTGAGTCTGTTGAACCACGCCTCAACGAGGGCGTAAAATGAGCGGATGCTCAAGCCGGTATCACCTTTTTCCGCGGGGGTAGCCATGCGCTGCCCCCGTTGTGGGAAGGGCAAACTCTATGATGGTCTGTTAAAGATCACAGACCGGTGCACGGTCTGTGATCTCGATTTAAGCGCCGAGGACAGCGGCGACGGCGCAGTGGCCTTCGTCACCTTGATCATAGGGGGCATCGCCGTTGGCGTGGCTTTATGGATGGAGGGGGCTTTTGCGCCTCCGCTCTGGGTGCATTGGGTGGTGTTGTTACCGCTCATTCTCGGTGGGTCTCTTCTCGCCACACGTTGGTTCAAGGCGACACTGGTAGCGCTGCAGTTCTGCCACAGATCGGAAGACTATAAGGAAAACAACGGAAAGAGCGAAGATGGCTGATAGTGACGGCGGCTTTCACTTCCGCGGTTGTGTGTTCCGCCCAGCGCTGGGTCCTACCCTGTTCACGGTGTTGGGTGTGGTCTTTATGTTGTGTCTGGGGAGCTGGCAAGTGCAGCGCCTATTCTGGAAGGAGAACTTGATTTCCACCCGCCAGTCGCGTTTTACCGCGCCCATAGTGGCCCCGCCCGCGGCCACGGCGGATCCAATCATCATAGACGAATTTGAGTTTCGCCGCGTGCGGATCGAGGGCGTCTTCCTCCATGACCGCGAAATGTTTCTTGGTGCTCGCTCGCTCATGGGCCACTTGGGTTATCACGTAATCACCCCCTTAAGGCGTGCCGATGGAAGTCTGATTCTGGTAGACCGTGGCTGGATTCCATTGGACTATAAAGACCCCACGCTGCGCGCGGCGGCCCAAAGTGGAGGTACAGTT
The DNA here is from genome assembly GCA_030739855.1 of Alphaproteobacteria bacterium. GTDB lineage: Bacteria > Pseudomonadota > Alphaproteobacteria > UBA11136 > UBA11136 > UBA11136. The sequence goes on from JASLYJ010000014.1 coordinate 12,150, forward strand.
TTGCTGGAGGGGGCGCTCCGCACTGGTGGCCGTAAGGGCCGCTTCACGCCAGATAACGTTCCGAAAAATAATTTCTGGTTCTATGTAGACCTTCCCGCCATGGCTTCTTACGCTGGGCTGGAACCACTCGCCACTTGGTATGTTGAAGCGGGTGATTTTCCTAATCCAGGCGGCTTTCCAGTGGGCGGCCAGCCTAAGGTAGATCTCCCCAACGACCACCTGGAATATGCTGTTACTTGGTATTCTCTGGCCTTGGTCCTTTTTGTCATCTACCTCATCCACTCCACCAAGCATGAAGAGAAGGGGGCCTGACTGAGACCGTTTAGGAACGGTACGCGGAACCCTTGCGCTAGCAGGTTATAGAGCCGCTCTGAGGAGGTTGTAACGCCCGCAGATATGCTCATCTCCGCTCTTTCCCATTCTCTTGCCCCCTGTATTGCTTGGCTTCTGTTCGCGGGGTAGGTTAGGCCCCCATTTTATCCACAGGGTTTGAGAGGCGGGTCGCGTGCGCTATATAAGTAGCCGGGGGGATGCCCCGGCGCTTTCCTTCGACGAGGTACTGCTGACTGGACTAGCCCTGGACGGCGGTCTCTATGTGCCAGAAAAATGGCCCCGCTTCGACGCCGCTGCGCTTCGCGACATGGCCTCCCTATCCTATGTGGAGCAGGTGGTACGTCTCACCCATCCCTTCGTGGGCAAGGCTATTCCCGAAGCTGCCTACGCCGATCTTGTGGTAGACTCCTACTCTGCCTTCGACCACGACCCCGTCGCGCCACTTGTCGATTTGGGTGGTGGCATTCATCTCATGGAACTTTTCCACGGCCCCACCCTGGCCTTTAAGGACTATGCTCTGCAACTAGTGGGACGGCTCTTCAACCACGTTCTGGAAAGTCGGGGTGAACGCGTCACCATTCTCGGTGCCACCTCGGGCGATACCGGATCGGCTGCTATCTCTGGCTGCGTGGCTTGTCCGTTGGTGGATGTGTTTATGCTCCATCCAAAAGGCCGAGTCTCGGAGGTGCAGCGCCGGCAAATGACTACGGTGGACGCGCCCAATGTGTTCAATATCGCTATCGATGACGATTTCGACTGCTGTCAGGACCTTGTGAAGACCCTGTTCAACGATACCGCCTTTCGCAACGATATGCGTTTGTCCGCGGTTAATTCCATCAACTGGGCGCGCATCATGGCGCAGACTGTCTATTACTTTTCTGCCGCACTTTCCCTGGGCGCACCGGAGCATGAGGTATCATTCGCCGTGCCCACGGGCAATTTTGGTAACGTCTATGCAGGCTATGCCGCGCGCTGTATGGGGCTTCCCATCAAGCGTCTCATTATTGGCTCCAACCACAACGATATCCTCACCCGTTTCTTTGATTCCGGAACCATGGAAATGCACGAGGTCACACCATCATTAAGCCCCAGCATGGATATCCAGGTCTCTAGTAATTTCGAACGTCTGCTGTTTGACCTCTACAACCGCGATGGTAAACGGGTGACGGCGGCCATGGCCAAATTCCGCGAAAGCGGGCGCCTAAAGCTAGATCTCGAGTGCTACCGCACCGCCTATGAACTTTTCTCCGCCTGTTGCCTCGATGACGAGGGCACGCTGGCAGCTATCGCTCAAGAATACAAGAACACCGGTATTTTGCTCGATCCTCACAGCGCTATCGGCGTCTACGCCGCTCGGCAGCTTGGGGGAGATGCAACGGCCGAAGGTACCCCCGTGGTGGCGCTGGCTACGGCCCATCACGCTAAATTCCCTGAGGCCGTGGAAGAGGCCATCGGAATGCCACCCCAAATTCCAGAATCCTTGGCCGGGTTGGCGGGTTTCAAGGAACGGTTCCAAGTGCTTCCGGCCGACGTGGATGCCGTAGCCGCCTATGTACGCGAACACGCCGCTGTCATGGCCCAGACCGCTAGAGGAAGGGGTGGGGAAAGCGAGGGAAAAACCCCATGACCACTACCGTTACCACTCTCAATAGTGGCCTGCGGGTGGCTACCGACGCCATGGAGAATGTGCCCTCGGTGTCGTTGGGGGTGTTTGTAGGGGTTGGCACCCGCAATGAGACGCCGGGGATTAACGGTGTTTCCCATCTTCTCGAACACATGGCCTTCAAGGGCACTAAGCGGCGTTCGGCGCGCGCTATCGTCGAGGAGATCGAAGCCGTGGGGGGGCATCTCAACGCCTATACCTCGCGCGAAAGAACGGTCTACGTGGCTCGCGTGCTGAAGGAGGACACGCTCCTGGCACTGGATATTCTCTCCGACATCCTCCAGCATTCGGTATTCGACGAATCGGAACTAGAACTGGAACGCCATGTGGTTCTCCAGGAGATTGCCCTGTGCAACGACACCCCTGACGACCTCATTTTCGATCATTTTCAGGCCCGCGCCTACCCCGATCAGGCCATGGGCCGTCCCACCCTCGGTCTGCCCCACCTGGTAAGTGCTTTTTCACGGGATTCTCTTGGTACCTATATGGCAGAGAATTATTCTCTTGAGCGTATGGTGGTTGTGGCAGCGGGTGATGTGAATCACGATGCCTTCACTAAGCTGGTGGCGACTACTTTCGACTCTCTCAGCGTGACTACCGCACCGACGCCGGAGCCGGCGCACTACGCCGGCGGCGATATGCGCACCGAAAGGCCGTTGGAACAGCTTCATCTGGTCCTGGGCTTCGAAGGGGTTCCCGCAGACGATCCAGATTACTACGCCCTGTCAGTGTTTTCCGGGATACTTGGCGACGGCATGTCCTCTCGTCTGTTCCAAGAGGTGCGCGAAAAACGGGGGTTGGTCTACACCATCGACTCCTTCACCTGTTCCTTTGCCGATAGCGGTCTGCTGGGGATCCATGCCGGTGCTTCCGCCGACAAGGGAGGAGAGTTACTCCCCGTAATCTGCGACGAGATCAAGGCGCTGTGCGAAAACGCTACGGAGGCCGAACTTTCCCGCGCCCGCGCCCGGGCTCACGCCGGTTTGCTCATGTCTAGGGAAAGTGCTCCCTCACGCTGCGAACAACTGGGCACTCAGATGCTGGTCTATGGCCGCCCGTTACCCCCCGACGAGATTATAAATCACATTAACGCCGTGGACCGCGAGGCTATCTCCCGCGTGGCCTCACGCCTGCTGTCCGCGGCCCCCACCTTCGTAGCTATGGGTCCGGGCGGTGCGTTTCTTCCCAGCGACGTGTCGATTCTACTAAGCTGAGTGTGTAGCCTGTTGTTGGTAGTAACTGGTGTAATAAGAAAATGGAATCAGGCGTGACCAGCGTCGTCGGAAAGCATGGAGGGGGTGATGCCCAGGCTCTCCAGCGCCTGTTTCCACATGCTGGGGAGGTCCCCATTGAACACTAGATCACTGTTGGCAGGCGCGTGATGCCAGCCGTTGGACTGGATTTCCGAATCAAGTTGTCCCGGTCCCCATCCCGCGTAGCCAAGCGCTAGAATGCACTGTTCTGGCCCCTGGCCTGCGGCAATGTCGCGCAAGATTTTCTCCGTGGCAGTGAGACAGATTTCCGAATCCACGGTAAAGGTCCCTTTCTGCTGGTAGTCGGAAGAATGAAGTACGAAACCGCGCCCAGTTTCCACCGGGCCACCGCAATGGATGTCGATGATTTGTTCTTTCTGTTCCAGTTCGATGCCTAGCTGCTGTAACAGATCGGGAAAAGTAATGGAATCGATTGTCTGGTTGAGAACGAGTCCCATGGCGCCGTTGTTATCATGGGACACCACATAGATGACGGACTTGGCAAAGCGGGGATCACGCATTTGCCGCGTAGCGATGAGAAGATTTCCGCTAAGGTAAGACGGCGTATCCTTATGCACCGAACAGCCCATCTTAAAATCCCACGGATGGCGGAGTGTTATTTTTCATCCCGTTCGGGGTACCAGTATGAAAAGGTGTAGAGCAAGTATCTCCTGCCAATGTAACACGTGAACGTGAGGGACTGTGAACCCACAGCGGGCTGTAGTATAGCAATGGAAACTTTTAGACCCTATGAGGAGTGGTGACGATTAACCCCTTGTCCCGATTATTCCTTTCCTCCCTGATGACCGCTCTCATGGTCATTTTCTTAGCTCTTTTACGGGTGGGGCCCACCGCCGCACAATCCCCACCGGGTGCCTCTCCCTGGGCGGATAAAGGCGAAAGCAGAGTACGGATTATCGCTCCCAAGATCACCGCTGGCGAAGGCGATAGCGTCTCCCTTGGCTTGGAATTCCTTATGGAGCCAGGTTGGAAGGCCTATTGGCGGTCACCGGGCGATGCCGGATTGCCGCCCCAGGTGGACTGGTCAGGCTCAACTAATCTGGCGGCAGCTGAGATATTCTGGCCAGCACCGCGACGCTATTTAGACCATGGGCTGGAGACGGTCGGCTACGAGAAGGAAGTGGTACTACCGGTAACAGCGCGGCTAGAAACGCCTGGTCTGGCGTTGTCCTTGAATGCCCGTGTGGATTACCTTGTGTGCAAGGAAATTTGTATTCCACGCCAAGCCAACCTCACCTTTGAGCTTCTCACCGGGGGGGGCGATGAACCCAGCCCCTTCGCCGTGCGTATAGCCCGCTATGCAGCGCTGGTGCCGGACTCGCAAGAGGGTGGAGAACTGGCAGTGGAGCGGGTGGAGGCGCTGGGAACTGGAGAAAATGGCCGGCTCCGCATTACCGCCCGTTCAGATCGACCCTTCGGTGACGTGGACGTCTTTGTGGAAGGACCGCCGGGGTTCTGGGCCGGCGCACCAAAGGTGCGTAAACTGGCCGGGGACCGAGTTGTGGTGCTGATCTTGGCGGCGGGGGTCACTCCCTCTCCGGGCGATGATAGAAAAAATCTCTCTCTTGTCGGCATGCCACTTATCGTGACCCTCGTGGAAAGAGATGTGAACGGCGATGCATCACCGTCTCGGATGCTGGAGACGCGCCTTACCGTGGGGGCAGGGACGGAGACGGATGATCTCGGTGAGCTTCTAGGTATTCTCGCCATCGCTCTTCTGGGCGGGTTCATTCTCAACCTTATGCCCTGCGTGTTGCCGGTGTTGTCGCTAAAACTGCTGGGTATCATCGATCATGGCGGTGGCGAGGTCATCGCCGTGCGGCGTAGTTTTCTCGCGACTTCGGCGGGGATTCTCTTCGCCTTCATGATGCTGGCCTCGTTGGCAGTGGGACTACGCATAATGGGGGTTAGCGTGGGCTGGGGTATCCAGTTCCAGCAGCCGGTGTTCCTGGCTACCATGGCGGTGGTGCTAACATTGTTTGCTTGCAATCTGTGGGGGTTCTTCGAAATTCCCTTGCCTGGCTGGATGGGCGACCTCACCATACGTCATGGCGGCCACCTGCAGGGCCGTCCCCATAGTCTCGAAGGACAGTTCCTCACCGGGGCCTTCGCCACTCTGCTAGCAACGCCCTGTTCGGCACCCTTTCTCGGGACCGCCATAGGTTTTGCTATGGTCCGTAGTGTGGCGGAGACCTACATTATCTTTTTCGCCCTCGGCTTGGGATTTGCAAGCCCATACCTGACCATGGTGGTGGCACCAAAACTTGCCGTGTATCTGCCTCATCCGGGGCAGTGGATGGTGAGCCTGCGCCGGCTGTTAGGCCTGGCGCTGGCATTTACCGCCCTCTGGCTGGTTTCGGTTCTGGCTGCGCAGCTTTCTGTTGCCGCTGCTGCTCTCGTAGCGGCCCTACTATTGGCAATGGGGGCGGTGCTGTGGATCCAGGCGGAAGGCAAACTCTGGTCTTCTCTGCCGCCTTCCCTCATGCGGTTGGCGGTGGGGGTTCTGGTCCTGACGGTGCTAGTCGCGCCTGGTCGCTTCGAGGAAGCGCCGCCGCTGCCCTCGCCAGACGATATCTGGCGGCCTTTCGACCACGCCACTATCGCGCCGCTGGTGCAATCCGGGCACGTTGTCTTGGTGGATGTTACCGCTGGATGGTGCCTCACCTGCCAGGTTAACAAGAAGCTGGTCCTCGATCGAACTGAGGTGGCGCAGATGCTTGCCAGTGACAGTGTCACCGCAATGCGTGCGGATTGGACCCGCCGCGACGATAATATTGCCGCCTATCTTGCAGGTTTCGGTCGCTTCGGTATTCCTTTCAACGCAGTCTATGGCCCCGCCACACCCCGAGGAATCGTGTTGCCGGAACTGCTCACCCCAGCGCAGGTGATAGATGCCGTTAACCGGGCGGGCAAAAGGATATCCTCCACGATGGATTAGCGCCAGGGAATGGTTGCATTTGCGTTTTAGAATGGTTATGGTCGCGCCCGGCATTGGCTTGTTTTTACGCCTTTTTTAAATTTTACCCATAGGGGAAGAACATGAGCATTAAGGTTGGCGATAGGATACCTTCGGTTAGTCTTTTTCACATGACAGCGGATGGGCCTGCACAAGTTTCCACCGATGACATTTTTAGTGGAAAAAAGGTGGTGTTCTTCGTGATCCCGGGCGCCTTCACCCCCACCTGTTCGGCAGAGCATCTTCCCGGATATGTGAATAACGCTGATGCCATCAGGGCCAAGGGTGTGGAAAGCATCGTCTGTGTCTCCGTCAACGATCCATTCGTTATGGCGGCTTGGGGCGAGGCCCAAAACGTGGGAGACAAGGTGTCGCTCTATTCTGATCCCGGCGATTTCGTCAAGGCCGTGGGTATGGGGCTGGACCTTGGCGAAGCAGGGCTTGGCGTGCGCTCCAGTCGCTATTCTATGATAGTGGATGATGGGGTGGTCACGGTGCTCAATGATGAGGGCGGCCCCGGATTCGAAATCAGCTCTGCCGAACATCTGTTGACACAGCTTTAGGGAATTTTCCCTTATTCTCTAGGAACAGTCGTTAGCGCCTTTCTCAAGCCCTTTGCGGGCTAGCACGTCGGCGCGCTCGTTTCCGTCGTGGCCGGAGTGGCCCCTAACCCAGTGCCATTCCACCTCATGGTGGCCCAGCGCTTCTTCTAGGCGTTGCCACAGATCCCGGTTCTTCACCGGTTTCTTCCCCGCGGTCTTCCAGCCACGCGCTTTCCATTCACCGATCCATTTGGTGATGCCGTCGCGTAGGTATGTGCTGTCAGTGTAAAGCGCTACGTGCGCATCACGGTTGAGCGCTTCCAGCCCGTAAATGGCGGCGGTGAGTTCCATGCGATTATTGGTGGTTTCTGCCTCGAAGCCGTATAGCTCCTTTTCCACCTCACCGTAGCAAAGAAGCACACCCCAGCCTCCAGGCCCGGGATTGCCCGAACAGGCACCATCAGTAAACAGTTCCACCATCGCTGGCTGTGGCTGTGCTAACGACTTGTTCACGGGGTCCCATCCAACCCATAGGCAGTAACGTCCTTCACTTGCTGGTGAAAACGTAGCTTGCCCAGATATTCCTGCGGGTCCTTGGGGTTGACCATGGCTCCTTCGGGATGGTGCAATTGATCATAGAGCCTAGTGAGGAGAAAGCGCATGGCGCTACCGCGGGCGAGCAGGGGTAAGATATCAACTTCGCTTTTCTCCAGGGGCCGCACCCTGCTATATTCAACTAGCAAACGGTTCGCCTTAGTAACGTTGAAGCTACCATCTTCCTCGAAGCACCAAGCGTTGAGACAGATGGCTAAGTCATAGGCGAGGAAGTCGTTACAAGCGAAATAGAAATCAATGAGTCCCGAAAGCGTCCCGCCTAGGAAAAAAACGTTATCGGGAAACAGATCGGCATGGATGATGCCGACGGGAAGATCCGTGGGCCAACTTTCCTCCAGTTGCGCAAGTTCATCCTCCATGATTTCCTCAAGGTCGTTCTGGATTTCATGAGCGCGAGTGCGGCAGGATTCGAACAAAGAACGCCAACCCGCTACCGACAGCTTGTTCTCCCGCTTCATGACAAAGGAATTTCCAGCCAGATGCATCTTCGCCATGGCTTCGCCCAGCATGGCGCAGTGGTAGGGTTCGATGCGGCGAGGCCACATGCCCTTGAGGAAGCTGATGATAGCGGATGGTCGCCCACAAAGTTCGCGCAGGGCCTTACCATCACGGCCGTGAATGGGGATGGGGCAGGCAATGCCCTTTCCGGCGAGATGGTCCATGAGGCCTAGGAAATAGGGTAGGTCTTCCGCCTCCACTCGCTTTTCATACAGAGTCAGGATAAAAGTACCCCTATCTGTGCGAAGAAGGTAATTGGAGTTCTCCACACCCTCGGCAATGCCCTTGAACGACACCGCGAGGCCAATGTCATAGTCGCAAAGGAAGGTGGTCAGCTCTTGGTCGGAAACTTCCGTGTAGACCGCCATGAAACTTCCTCAGAGGAGGGGCTAGAAAAGGAGTGCCGAGGACGGGCTAGGGGCGACTAGGAACCGCGATCCGTTTGCTCTTGTGTCCTCATGCATGCCTCCCTATATCAGTGTTTAAACCAGGACGCCACACAACGGTAGTCTGATTCTGCATCGCAAGGTAATACAGCCAAAAGGGCAAAGAAAGAAGGTGAAAGGGAGGAAATCATGACGGAACCAGCTATCGCCCGAAAGGGTCCCTATGAGGTGGAGGTAGAGGCCGGAGAAACCTATTACTGGTGCTCCTGTGGGGAAAGCACCACCCAGCCTTTCTGCGACGGCACCCATTCCGGAAGCGTGTTCCAGCCCGTTCTCTTCACGCCTGAAACATCGGAAATCATTTTCTTATGTGGTTGCAAGCATACCAAGATACCACCTTTCTGCGACGGCAGTGACAAGGAGCTTTAGGCTCTATCTTCCCGCTACCGTTAGCTACTAAAAAACTCCCGCTATTAGCGGGAGTTTATGTTACGCAGGCGCGTGAACCGCGTGATTTTGCTTTCTAATGTAGTTTCTTGGGAAGTTCCTCGATGGCGGCTTCGATCAGGTCATTGCCGCGTTCTTCGTCTAGGTTCTCCTCGAGAATTCTCAGGGTAGCGGTGACGGCAATGTCTACGGCGTGATCCCGGATTTCTTTGGTGGCCTCGGCTTCGGCCTGGGTGATGTGGTTAAGGGCCTGTCTCTCGCGCCGCTCCAGGGCATCCTCAAGATCGCTCACGGTGTGCTTGCACAACAGGTCGGCTTCTTCCTTGGCGTGTTCGAGAATGTCCTCAGTTTCCTCGGCGGTTTCGCGCTGTTTACGTAAATTTTCGGCTAACTCAGCTTGGGCCTCCTCGCGCAGGCGCGTGACTTCGTCAATCTCGGCGCCGATTTTCACCGCTCTGTTATCAAGGGCCTCGAGTATGGCCTTTCGCCCGGGCTTTATGGCACCGGCCACGAAGGCAATGAAGGCAACTGCAACCCAGAATTCAGCGGATTCCAGCATTATTCATGTTCCCTCATGGCAGCTACAACGGCGTCCTGAAGCTGCTTCTTGTCCACTCTCTTGATCCCGATCAGCTTGGTGGTAACCTGGTGCGTAATGTCCTCGGCAATGCTTCTGATATCGGCTAGTGCGTTCGCCTTAGCCTGGGCGATGGTGCTCTCGGCCGCCTTGACCTGTTCGACTAGGGCAGCCGAAAGTTTGGCGTGGCGGGCAGCGGATTCTTTGGCTAGCTGATCTGAGGCCTGTTTTACTATGTCTAGCGCCTTGGCCTTGGTTTCGGCTATGGACTGTTCATAGGCTGCAAGAACCTCATCGGCTTCCTTTTTCAAAGCCTCGGCTTTGTCGAGATCCCTCTCGATGCAGTCCCGGCGTTTTTCGAGAACCTCTGAAATGCGCGGCAGGGCGATTCTAGACATAGCCAGATAAAGCAGTACGAAACTGACTACTAACCAGATGATCTGGGAAGGATAAAGGTTGATGTCGAATTGCGGCATGGTGCTTCCTTGTGCCCTGCGGTTTGCGGACGCTTCCGAAAAATTCCCTCTTCCTGTTCTATAGGAATAGAATTAGGAACGAGATCAGTAGAGCGTAAAGGGCCACCGCTTCCACTAGGGCAAACCCCAACATGCTCATGGGGAACACCTGAGGGCGGGATGCTGGATTGCGTGAGATCGAGCTGATCAGCGAAGCAAAGATGTGGCCGATACCGGCGCCCACGCCGCCAAGGCCGATGACGGCAAGGCCGGCGCCAATCATTTTTGCAGCTTCAATATCCATGGTTCTGAGATCCTCTGTTTATGAAAGTGACAAATCAAGGTCTTGTTTGAGGATGTCCCCTTTCCTTCTGCGTGTCCGTTCTCCTAGTGCAGGTGGATGGTGTCATTGAGGTAGAGACAGGTAAGAACAGTAAACACATAGGCCTGGAGAAAGGCCACCATGAACTCGAACGCGGTTAGGGCCACGTCCACCGCCAAGGGGGCAAAACCAAACCAACCCAACAAGAAGACAAACCCGGCGAAGACCTTCATCATGGTGTGGCCTGCCATCATATTGGCGAACAGGCGGATGGACAGGCTTACCGGGCGTGAAAGATAGGAGATCACCTCAATGGTGATCATTAGCGGCAGCATTACCGCCGGCACTCCCTTGGGCACGAAAAAGCTGAAAAAGTGGAAGCCGTGGCGGATGATGCCAATGGCCGTCACGCCCAGGAAAACCGCTAATGCCATAGCAAAGGTGACAATGATATGACTGGTAAAGGTAAAGCTGTAAGGCAGCAGTCCTAGAAGATTGCCGAACAGGATGAACATGAAAAGCGACAGGATAAAGGGGAAATAGGGGTGTCCTTCCTTGCCTACATTATCACGCACCATGCTGCCGATAAATTCATAGGACATTTCCGCCAGCGACTGCCAGCGCCCTGGCACTAAGGCGCGGCCGCGCATGCTCCAGGTCATGAACAAGGTAATGATAATAGTCGTCGCTAGCATGGCGACACTGGAATTTGTCAAGGATGCGTTCACCTCTCCTAAAGAAATGTGAACTACGGGATAGATTTCAAACTGATGGAGTGGATCAGCCACCTTATTCCTCCCCTTTGTCTTCGTCCTGTTCGTTCACTGTTTTGTATCCGATGGTCGTACCAATGCTGGAAACGGCACGCCACACATTCAAAACACCAGCAGTTCCGCCCAAAAAGAAAAAGACGATAAGCCCCCAAGGGCTGGTGTCTAGCCAATAATCTGTCAGCAGACCGATTACGACGCCTACGACAGTGGCAGCTACCAGTTCGGCACCAATGCGAAAAGCAAGGCCGGCCCCTTTTAACGATGTCCTCGATCCCCCACCTTCGACCGTATGTTTTTCCCTCCGTTTTCTTGCCTCGCGCAAACGGGCGTCGAGGTTGTGAAGGGGAGGAGGAGGAGGAGGAGGAGGGGTGTATTCCGTCATGGCCGGGAAGTCACAAAATCCCCTGTTTTTCAGCGGTATTCAGCGCCAAAGCCGGGGCACAATAGGAGGTGCTCACTAGGCTGTCAAGGCCGCGGAGCGACAGTCTATGAAAGCTGAGAAAGCAGAAAAAACGTAGTTTTTGAAGCTGCTGCAATCTGCCCTTAGCTGGCTTCGTGCAGCTGTTCCGCCTGTTGTAGATCCACCGAAACGATTTGCGATACACCACGTTCCATCATGGTAACGCCAAACAGTCGATCCACCCGTGCCATGGTCAGACGGTGATGGGTGACGACGAGGAAGCGGGTGTCAGATTTGTGGGCGATTTCCTCAATCAAGTCACAGAAGCGGTCCACATTGGCGTCGTCAAGGGGGGCATCCACCTCGTCAAGAACGCAGATTGGCGCTGGGTTAGTGAGAAAGACGGCGAACAACAGAGCTAGTGCCGTCAGGGCCTTTTCACCACCCGACAACAGAGAGAGAACCTGAAGCTTTTTGCCGGGCGGACTGGCGAAGATTTCCAGCCCGGCTTCTAGCGGGTCGTCGGAATCCACCAATTCCATGTGTGCTTGGCCGCCGCCGAACAGACGCACAAAAAGCTCCTGGAAATGGATGTCCACTTCCGAAAAGGCGGCAAGGAGGCGTTCTCTGCCCTCGCGGTTGAGACCGGAAATACCATGGCGTAAGCGGGAGATGGCTGATACAAGGTCTTCACGTTCCGACTGTAGAGTGGATATTTGTTCCTCTATGTCACTGGTTTCCTCCTCGGCGCGCAGGTTAACCGGGCCCATATTGTCGCGTTCACGAAGAAGCCGCTCCAGTTTTTTCTCCATGGCCTCCGGTGCAGGTAGGTCGTCATCTAGTGGGATGCCAGCCGTTTCCAGCACCTTATCAGGTGCGCATTCCAGCTTTTCGGTGATGCGTTCGGCCAAAGTATCCATCGCCTGCTGTACTTGTTCCACTACAGCTTCGGCTCGCACTCGGTCTTCACGTGCCTCGGCCAGGCTGGTTTCCTCAATCTTGAGCCTGCGCTCGCTTTCGCCCAGATGTTCCTCGGCCTTAGCTAGTACATCGACGGCTTGTGTACGAGCGGCTTCGGCTTCGTCGATCTGGTCCTGGAGGGTGGTGCGCTGGGCAGAAATTTCTTGAGGACGCGCGTTCAGTTGGCCACGTTCCGCTGTTGCTGTCTGCTGTCTTTTCTCAAGTTTAGAAACCTGACGTGCCGCGGCCTGTAGACTGGCATCCCAGGTTTCTTTCTCTGTAGCTATGGCGGCTAGCCTGTCGCGGCGTTGGATGGTATGGAGATCGGCGTAGGCGCAGCGCAGGGATTTCTGAGCTTGGCGTTCGAGATCGAGAGAAGCGCTCGCCTGGTCACGAGCTTCTTTGGCGTGGGCGCGGAGTTCACCCAGCTTACTTTTAGCGGTACTTTTTTGATTGCGAAGTTCGTTTAGACGATTGCGCTGCCCCAGCCGTGTGGCGGCAGCGGTATCGGCCCCAGAATCCATGGTAAAGCCGTCCCAGCGCCATAATCCGCCGTCACGGCTGACCAACCTCTGGCCGGGTTTCAGCTCGGCGGCAAGAGCGCAGTCTTGATCGTCGTCGATGACCACACCGGTCAGCGCTAGTCTGCGGGACAAGGCCTGTGGTGCCGTGACGAAAGCGGACAGAGGCTCTACCCCATCGGGGAACGTGGCATCATCATCATAGGGGGGCAGGGTCCGCCAGCGTACTGGCTCGCCTTCGTCGGCGGGCGCATAAAGGTCTTCACCCAGTGCTGCTCCCAGCGCTACCTCGTAACCGGCTTCTACGGTAATTTCGTCCATGAGCGGTGTCCCACCGCTCGCTTCAGAGGCGGTAAGAAGGGCGGCTAAGGCTTCCTCTTCGGCGTGCAGGCGGGCGTCATCCATCTCGGCGGCTGCGAGTGCTTCGCGGGCTTCTTCGTCAGTGGTTCGCGCCTCGGTGAGGGTTTTCTCAGTTTTATCGGCTTCTGCGCGAAGTTCTTCAAGACGGGATTCCTCGGCCGCCACGGCCGCCTCGGATTCTTTGAGGCCAGTGTAAAGTGCGGCGGCGCGTTCTTCCTCAAGCCGCGCTAGTGCCGTGGTGGCATCTTGAGACAGGGTCCTTTCACGTTCGATGTCCCCAGCGATCTGGGTCAGGCGGTTTTCACAGTCCTGGCGGGCCTGGGCTAGCCGTTTCTCTTCGGCGTCAAGGTTGTCGCTGGCGAGCAGAAGCCGTTGCATGGTACTGGCGGATTTTGCTTCGTCACGGCGCAGGTCTGGTAGATCGGCGGCGGCTTTCGTTTGCTTGGTAGCGACAGCGGCGACGGTCCCGGACAGTTCCGTAACCCGCAACTCGGCCTCACCAAGGTTTTTTCTGGCGGCATCTATGTCCTCTTTGGCGACGCACCAGCGCTGGTGGAATAGCATGGCCTCCTGACGGCGAATTTGGCCACCGATATTGCGATAGCGTGAAGCTTGGCGGGCCTGGCGTTTCAATCCCCGGCCTTGTTCCTCTAAGGTCAACAGTACGTCATCAAGGCGTTCGAGATTTGTCTCAGCCCCGCGTAGCCGCAGTTCCGCCTCGTGGCGGCGAGAATGAAGGCCCGTTATGCCCGCCGCTTCTTCCAGTATGGTGCGTCGGTCGGTGGGTTTAGCGCCGATCAGGGCGCCGATTCGTCCCTGGCTCACTAGGGCGGTGGAGTGGGCACCGGTGGCGGAATCGGCGAACAGAAGTTGGACGTCGCGGGCCCGAACTTCCCGGCCGTTGACGGTATAGGAAGAGCCTTGGTCACGCTCGATACGACGGATAATTTCCAGATCTTCGTCATCGTTGAAAGAAGTCGGGGCCTCCCGCGTGGAATTGTCGAGGGAAACACTGACTTCGGCAATATTGCGTGCTGGGCGGTTGTCTGTGCCGTTGAAGATGACGTCATCCATCTCGCCACCACGCATTTGCTTGGCGGAAGCCTCACCCATGGTCCAGCGCAGGGCGTCAACGATATTGGATTTGCCGCAGCCGTTGGGGCCGACGATGCCCGTAAGTCCGGGCTCAATCATGATTTCCGTCGGATCAATGAAGGATTTGAAACCCGACAGCCGAACCTTTGTGAACTGGACCAAAGAGAGTTCCTAACAAGCGATCAGAAAAAGAATCAGAAGTTGCGTATAGCATTGATAATTCTGTCAAACCAAGATTGGGGTTGGGTCTTAGGAGAGGGCTCGTCTGCCGCCGTCGTGGGGGCAGTTGCGGGGGGGGGTGTCTCCGGCCCAAGCTTTTGCAGGGCCTTGTCCAGGGCTTCGAAAGATTGTTTCCCCCTGTATTCTCTGCCGTTAATGAAAATAGTGGGCGTAGAGGAAATCTTGTATTCCTTCTCTGCTTGCAGCCGCATATCAAGGATACCTTCCTCCAGAATCTTGCTATTGAGGCATTGCTTGAAGTCCTCGGCACCTATACCGCCGAACTTAGCAATACGCTGCAGGGCGGAAATCGGGTTGCTTTCTGATGTCCAGACTGGCTGTTTCTGGAAGAGAATATCGAGAAAGGCAAAATAGCGGTCGTTTCCGGCGCAGCGCGCCAACACAGAAGCTTTCAGCGCGTACTGGTCGAGGGGAAAGTCGCGGTAGACCAGCTTCACCTTGCCGGTCTCGATATATTTGCTTTTCAACTGTGGCAGCACTTCGGCGTGGAAGGCTGCACAGTGGGGGCAGGTGAGCGAGGCGAATTCGACGATGGTGATGGGCGCATCTCCGGCACCAAGGACTTTCTCGGACAGGGCCTCCACCGGATCGGAAATAGTGGCATTCACGGGATAGGAAAAGGCCATAAGGGCCAGACAAGAAACAAGGATCGCTAGAACGAGAGGAAGACGAAAGACTGAAGTCCATCGGGTTGGCAATATGTTCAAAAGTTCCTCCGGAAGCCGTGTGCAGCTGACTATACGCGCCACCTTGAGGGGCGGCAAGGGCGGGGAAACGGATCTTTGACCGTTTCATGAGGGAACGTATCAGCCGCCACCATCTCCGCCCGCATGTGCTCAGAGAACACCGGACGCCCTGCGCAGAACGGAAAGATGGCGGACAAGCTGGCCAAACCACCACATAACCGATACAGGAAGAGCGGCGATAGATGCCATCGAATGAAAAATTCTTTTTATGGGAGTTAAGAACTGCAAAGCAGACCTGTTTTTTTAATTAATCCCCGGCGGGGATGCACCATGATCCCCCATGCGCCGAGTTTGCATCCCGGCGCAGGGAATTGTTTCGATTTTGCGGTAGAAACTTCTGATGTTCCTGCCCATGCCAAAAATATTGCCCAGGCCACTTGTTGGACATGCCATAGACATTACAATAACCGGTGATCAGGTCCTGTCAGAACTCTCCGTCAGTGTCTTTCTGAGTACCCCTGAGTGTATTCCCCCCTTTTTTCTTGGATTTCCCGGCTTCCTTCCGTTCCTGTTTGGCAGCTACCGCACAACCCAGATCGGTGAGTGCTGCGCGCAGGCCCGTATCAGCGATGCCAGAGGTCATTTCTTCCATGGCACGTTTGGTGCGGGGATTGGCCTGGAGTTGGGATTGTCCCGCCGCTGGCTGCGACACGGGCGGAATAGGCCCATGGACTAGTTTTAGGCGGGCCACCGCGCTGTAGCCAAAATAACCGTTGATGCGTTCAACGATCTGGGGCTCTAGATGTTGCAGTTCGGTGGCGAGTGGGCCCTCCACGCGCACATGCAAAAGCCCGTCCCGTTTTCCCACTCCCTTGCTTCCTCGGGGAAGGACTAGTTTTTCCGGGAGGGTGAAGGCGGCAAAGCGTTCGCCTACGATGGTGGGCCAGTCGCTGAGAATCCGGACCTCGGCGAACCCGCGTTTGCGATAGAGAGGCGTGGTGATCTTGGAGACCATAGCGCTAAGGGCGAGAAGCCCTCTCTGGATTCGCGCTGGTGGCAGGGCATTTTTCCGTGCCGGGAACGAGACAGGTGATTGGTTATTCATGATGCAGTGGTGCCTGTTTTGAACTCCGTTCCTCAAGCCGCTCGTGTCATAAAGTCAGTTTCCTATGTTAGGGCAGGTGCTGGCCCGGGACAATGCTAGGAAATCCCCAGGGGAAAGGCAAAAAGGTAAAAACACCCGCCCGCTGTGCCGGCGGGCGGGTGTTGATATTGCCGTAGGGTGGGGGGGAGGGTCACGCTGCGGCGAATGAGGGGAAATAATACTTTCTTCTTCACCGTGCATCCTACCTGTTTGTTCTGAATTGGCAGTGAGTGCAACATTCATTGTTTATTCATTTTCTCGCAACTAGGCTGTGGAAGTGACCAGTAAAGGAACGTTCCCGTACCTGCTGGCAGCTTTCTTGCTGGGCTGTGTTCGGTTGGTTAGCAGCGATGTCTTGGCTGCCGAGCTTGGCATTGGCCACGACCGCGCTCGCGCAGCTGTGCAGTCGGGTGAGATAATGGCCCTACATGATATCCTTGCTCGCGTTTATAAGCAGTATGAAGGGCGCGTTCTGGAGGTAGTGCTGCGGGATCAGGAACATGGGCTACACGGCTGGGTTTATGAAATCCGGATGTTTACGCCTAATGATTCGCTTCTGGTATTGCGCGTGGATGCCGGGACGGCCACAATCCTAAAAATCGAGCGCGGAAAAGAGAACGCCACTGGTAACGCCACCGGCAATAAGGAAGCACCTTAAGCCAGATCACCGTGTTTAAAGAATAGAGGAGCAGCGAACCCATGCGTGTTCTTGTGATTGAGGACGAGCCTGACTTGGCGCGGCAGATATTCGCCACGCTGAAGGAAGAGGGTTATGCGGTGGACGTAGCCCATGACGGGGAAGAAGGTCATTTCCTTGGCGACACCGAACCCTACGATGCCGTGGTACTTGATTTGGGCCTGCCATTAATGGACGGCCTCACCGTGCTGGAGCGGTGGCGTCGCAGCGAAAAGGATATGCCGGTTCTCATTCTCACCGCCCGTGAACGTTGGAACGAAAAAGTGGCGGGATTCGACGCCGGTGCCGATGATTACGTCACTAAGCCATTCCAGATGGAAGAACTTCTAGCGCGCTTACGGGCGCTTATCCGCCGTGCCGCTGGTCACGCTTCAGTGCAACTAAGTTGCGGGCCGGTGGTCCTGGATACCAGAAGTGGCCGCATCACCGTGAATGATGCCACCCTCAAGCCTACTGCGCAGGAATATAAAATCCTGGCCTATCTCATGCACCATCAGGATAAAATTGTCTCACGCACCGAACTCACTGAACATGTTTATGATCAGGACTTCAACCGCGATTCCAACACCATCGAAGTATTTATCGGTCGCCTGCGTAAGAAACTCGGTGTTGACGTGATTAAGACAGAACGGGGGCTGGGCTACCGTTTGTGCGCTCCGGAGGGTGCTAAGGAAGAATCCGGAGAAAAACCAGAGAGAAAAGCAGAGAAAAATGCGGGCTAATTCGCTCGCTTTCCGCCTTGTGGTCGGGGCTGGCATGTGGATCTCCGTGGCTATTATCGCCGGGGGAGTCACGCTTTCAGCGATTTTTCGGGACCATGTCGAGCATACTTTTGATGCACAGCTTCTAGTTTATCTCGATGCCCTAGTTTCTGTAGTGGAAGTGGATGACCGAGGCCGCGTGAGGGTCATGCGGCCTTTGGCTCTTGGCGACCCTCGCTACGAACAGCCTTATTCGGGATGGCACTGGCAGATTTCTGGCGCTGGCGGACCCATGCTGCGGTCCCGGTCCCTCTGGGACCAGGTGCTCCCTCCAGATCTTTCCTTTATCAGCGATCCCGCAGCCATATCCTACCGGACGCAGGTAATCCAGAGTCGCCAATTACGGATTGTCGGGCGGGATGTCAATATTCCCGGGACTGCATCCAGCCTGAAGTTTCAGATGACGGGGGACCGCGCTTCCATCGAAGCGGACATTCAAAGCTTCAACACCACTCTGGCTTGGTCTCTGGGCCTGTTCGGCTGCGGGTTAATCCTGGCCGTATTCATCCAGGTGCGATACGGATTACTACCCCTGCGGCGCATCAGCATGGCCTTGTCGGCTATCCGTTCGGGCCGTAAATCAAAGCTCACGGGTCAATTTCCGTCAGAAATCGAGCCCCTGGCTAGTGAGATCAACACTCTTCTCAAACACAACGAGGAGGTGCTTGGGCGGGCGCGCACCCATGTGGGTAATCTCGCTCATGCCCTGAAAACACCGATTTCGGTGCTGGCCAACGAATCCGGCTCCAAGACAAGCTCCCTTGCGGATACGGTGGAAAAACAGACTACCATTATGCGTCGTCATGTGGACCATTATCTCTCCCAAGCCCGTATCGCCGCCTCAAGCAGCGTGCTGGGCGCGTGTACCGGGGTCATGCCGGTTATCGAGGACCTTCGCCGTACCCTAAAGCGTATTCACGCCGAACGTTCGATCGAACTTGAAGTGCGAGGGGATCCCGATACAAGTTTCCGTGGCGAACGTCACGACCTCGAGGAAATGCTCGGCAACCTCATTGACAACGCCTGTAAATGGGCGCACGCGCAGGTCTGGATCACCATGGGCGTGGAAGGCGCGGACCTCAAGGTCACCATTGAGGATGACGGCCCCGGCTTGGTGCCGGAAAAACATGACGAGGTGTTCAACCGTGGCCACAGGCTGGATGAAACCACGCCGGGCAGCGGTTTGGGACTTGCCATCGTGCGTGATACCGCGGGGCTCTACGGGGGCGACATCACGCTTTCCGAATCCGATTTAGGAGGGTTGAAGGTATTGCTGACCTTGCCCGCAGCGGAAAAGGGTGAGGAGTAGAATGCTAGGGAAGAAGAACCGGCCGCTTAACCAGGAGCGCCCATTTCGTCGCGCAGTTTCTGCCGCAGCACATCAATGGATACTAGCTTGCCCTCCATGTCGTAATGCCAGAAGGTCCAGCCGTTGCATGAAGGCGCGCCCTGAAGGCTGGCACCGAGCTTGTGGATCGAACCGCGTTTACGATCACAGGCAAGAGACCCATCAGCATGAACCTGTGCCTGCCACCGCCGCTTAGGGTCGAACAGGATATCTCCCGCCGACAACAGGCCGCGCTCCAGCAGCGCCCCGAAAGGAACGCGCGGTGCGGTGCGCTTGGAGGGAGTGCTCAGTAATTCCGCTGCGCTCGCCGGGGGGGTCCGGGCAATGCGTTTTTCGGCCATCTCCGCGTATTCGTGGTCGCGCTCTATGCCCAGGTAACGGCGGCCCAGCCTTTTCGCTACAGCTCCGGTGGTGCCGGTACCGAAGAAAGGGTCAAGCACCAGATCGTCGTGATTGGTAGTAGCGAGAATCACCCGGTAGAGAAGGGCCTCCGGCTTCTGGGTAGGATGAGCCTTTAGGCCATCATTCTTCAGACGTTCGCCGCCGGTACACAAGGGAATGTGCCAGTCGCTACGCATCTGCAGGCCTTCATTGAGTTCCTTCATGGCCGCGTAGTTGAAGGTGACGTGGCGCTTGGCGTTATCCTTTGCGCACCAGATAAGGGTCTCATGGGCATTGGTGAAGCGCGTGCCACGAAAATTAGGCATGGGATTGGCCTTGCGCCAGACGATGTCATTGAGAATCCAGAATCCTAGATTCTGTAAAATACTGCCGACGCGAAAAATGTTGTGATAAGAACCGATCACCCACAGACTTCCGTCGTCTTTGAGTACGCGCCGCGCGGCGGTCAGCCAGTCGCTGGTGAAACGGTCATAGGCCGCGAAGTCAGTGAACTTATCCCAGTCGCTATTGACGCCGTCCACCAGCGAGTTGTCGGGCCGCCGCAGGTCGCCAGCAAGCTGAAGGTTGTAGGGTGGATCGGCGAACACCATGTCCACAGAACCGGCCTCCAGACCATTCATCACGTCGACGCAGTCTCCCAGCACGATTTTACCAGAAGAGATGTGGTGTAACCCCCCCATGGTGGTCAAGATGAGTCAGGGCGCGCGTTGCGTCAATAAAAATTTTTAGAATCAAGATGTTATGGATCAACCTTCATACTGACTCAACATCTTGATGGGTTTGAAGCTGCGGCGGTGATGGGGCGTGATTCCGAGCCGTGTAAGTCCTTCCCTATGTTCGACGGTGCCGTAGCCAGCATTGCGTTCCCAGCCGAACCCGGGATATCGGCGGCCAAGTTCGGCCATCAGCCGGTCTCGGCTGACTTTGGCAACAATTGAGGCGGTGGCGATAGACAGGCTTTTGCTGTCGCCCTTGGTGACGGTTTGTACTGGACAGGACAGGGGTGGGGCATGGGTCCCGTCCACCAGGGCCAAGCAGGGACCTGTCCCAAGCCGCCCTTTCAGTTGGGTGATGGCGCGGGTCATGGCGCGCAGGGTAGCCTGAAGAATATTGAGGCTATCAATTTCAGCAACGCTGGCAGCACCCATACCGATTACCGTATAGGCGTTGAGTTTGGCGAATAAGACCTCGCGGCGCGCGGCTGAAAGAGCCTTCGAATCGTTGAGGCCGTCCCGCAGCACTGCGGGCAGGAAATCGCGATGGGGAAAGACGACAGCTGCCGCTACCACCGGTCCTGCCCAAGGGCCACGGCCTACCTCGTCTACGCCGGCAACGGGTCCTGGAGACGCCTGTTCAAGGGAAAAATCAGGGGAAAATTCAGCCATCATTTTTTTTAACCGGGGTGTATTTTTTTCTTTTTGGGGTCTTTTTCGGTAGCGGCGGTTCCGGTATTTCCGTGTGGATGTCCTCCCATTCAGCGTCGGTGATTTCCCTTTCGGGGGCTTCTTCTTTGGGGACAGGCCACACAGACACCCCCGCAGGTAACTGGGAAAGAATGCGGTTGATAAAATCCTTGGTTCTGCCGGCAAGGCCGTCCAAGGCGGCGAAAACAGCCGGGGCTTGGCGGCCGAAGAGAAGCCGCGCCCCCTCGCGGCCCGAGGTGGTGCTGAGAATGGCAAAACGCATCAGCCGCCGCGCGATGACTAGCCACAAGGGGCTGATGAGAAGGGACAGCGCTGTCACGGCGATAACAAGGTCTCCTTCCTCGCGGCCAATCAGCCCCGATGATACGCCGGCCTGACCCAGCAGAAAGGAAAACTCGCCAATCTGGGCCAGCAACATGCCGGCAATGAAGGCATGGGGCCAGGGTTCCCGCGCTAGCCGCAGCACCCCGATATTGAGTCCCGTCTTGAACACCGTAACCATAAACAGGATCAACAGGACGGTACCCATATTGGCGAGGATGAAATCGAGATTGATGAGCAAGCCGATGGAGAGGAAAAAGACCATCATGAGGATGCTTTGTATGGGCTGTACGCCCCGCATCATGGCACGGCGCTCTGTGCTGTTTCCGATCACCAGCCCGGCCAGAAACGCTCCATAGGCTGGGGAAAGGCCGAGATATCCGGTCAGCGCCGCTGCCCCGAAACAAAAGGCGAGCCCGCGCAGGGGCGTAAGATCGCGATGTCCGGCTACCATGCTGGCAAATGGCAGGGAGATTTTACGGCGGCGGGTGAGATAGAGGATAAGCAGCACCAGCACCACCACCGAAAAGCCGACCCGGAACATGCCGAAGACGCCGAAGCCGTCCCCGGCAAGGCTGGCGAGGATCAGCATCATGGGCACGAAGGCTAGGTCTTGGGCAATCAGCACGCCAACGGTGGCTTTGCCCAGCGGCGTGTTCAGGATGTTCATGCCTTCCAGCATCTTGATCACCACGGCGGTGCTAGAAAGGGCGATGACGAAACCGAGCAGCACGGACAGCCCCAGGGACCAGCCGAACAGCAATGACAAGACAAGGGTGGCGCCGACGCTTCCCGCTATCTGTAACAAGGTGGCCACAAGGGCGCCGCGCCATACGCTCTTGAAACCGCTGAGCGACAGTTCCATGCCCACCAGGAACAACAGCATAAGCACTCCGAGATCGGCCAGAACCGTAATTTGGTCGCGGTTTTCCACCAGCGCCAGGCCGGAGGGGCCGAGCAATATCCCGGCCAGGATATATCCGGAGATGGCGGGCTGGCGAAGGCGCGACATGACGACGCCGCAGATCACGGCGGCGAGGACGACGACAGCGAGTCCCGTCAGGTCTGCATGGGCGGACATGGCGGAAGTCTATCACGATCCCCCTCCCGGCAGGAGTGTCAGTACCCTGGGCTAATCTTTTTCTCTCCCTGCACGGTCTGTAAATCCTGGGTTATGGTGGGACATGGCCACACCGGATCTGAGTATCATCGTTCCCACCCTCAACGCCGCGGGGGAGTTGAGCCGTTGTCTCGGCGCCGTGACCGCCGCCCCGGAGGAGGGGTTCAGCCTGGAAATGATTGTCGTCGATGGCGGCTCGCGGGCCGACACCGTGGGAACCGCCCGGGTGCTGGGGGCGAGGGTAGTTTCGTCGCCACCGGGGAGGGGCCTCCAACTAGCCGTCGGGGCACAGGCGGCAGGCGGCCACTGGCTGCTGTTTCTCCACGCCGATACGATTCTAGAATCGGGATGGACGCGGGCCGTGGCGGATTTCATGGGCGCAGAGGAAAACGCCCGGCGCGCGGCTTATTTCCGTTTCGCCCTCGACGACGAAGCGCTTGCGGCGCGGCGGCTAGAACGGATGGTTGCTTGGCGCTGCCGCTTGCTAGCGCTGCCCTATGGCGACCAGGGGCTGCTCCTGTCCCAGGATTTCTATCACGAACTGGGCGGTTTCTTGCCGCTCCCTCTGATGGAGGACGTGGCACTGGCGCGTCGCATCGGTCGCCGCCGGTTCTCCGCCTTGGATGTGCGTGCCGTGACCGGCGCCGCGCGTTACCGGCGCGGCGGTTATGTGCGCCGTCCGCTGCGCAATCTCGGCTGTCTCGCCCTCTATTTCATGAACTGTCCGCCCCGTCTTATCGCCCGGCTCTACGAGTTATGAGGGGCCAGCCATGAAACTGCGCCGTCATCTGGTGGTCATGGTGCGGGCGCCGCAGATGGGGCGGGTTAAGCGGCGTCTGGCCCGCGATATAGATGCCGTTCGCGCCCTGCGCTTCTACCACGTTTGCAGCGAAAGGCTGCTCAGGTGTTTGAGTCGCGACCCACGATGGACCACCTGGTTGGCGGTGACTCCAGACGTTATAAGGTTCCGTCCCCGCCTCTGGCCAAAAAGGATACGGCGCATGACCCAGGGCGGCGGTGATCTGGGCGCGCGCATGGACCGCATCCTGCGTGTCTTGCCCCCGGGGCCAGCGGTGATTGTGGGCAGCGATATTCCCGGCATCGAGGCGCGGCATGTGGCGCTGGCCTTCCGGCTTTTGGGGTCCCACCATACGGTATTTGGCCCCGCCGCCGACGGCGGATACTGGCTGGTGGGCGCGCGCCGTTTTCCCCGCTGTCCCGATCTGTTCGGGAACGTGCGCTTGTCGGGGGAACACGCCTTGGCTGACACCCTCGCCAATCTTGGGGCCGACCCGGACGCCGCTTTCGTGGAGATGCTCTCTGACGTGGATAGGCCAGAAGATTATCGGGACTGGAAGAGAAATTCCTGAATTGCTCTAGGATTTCCGTGCCGCCATCACCATCCACACCGCCAGCGCCGCCGAGACCAGCCCGGTGACGACAGAAAGCCCCAGGGGAATTGAGGTATCTCCAATAACAACCTGAGTGCCAAGGAAAAGGCGGACCCAATGGGCCAAGGAGACGAACGCGAAAATCACGGCTGAAGTATAAAGAGCTGTCTGCTGCATGGCGGCCTCCGCTTGCGATGATGTGATTACGTGCCTTCCCCGCCATTCTCCTGCAGGCGCGGCATGAGATCCACCAGATTGCAGGGACGATAGCGGGAATCCAGTTGCCAACGCAGTATTTTTTCCCAGCCATCGCGGCAGGCGCCGGGCGAACCAGGCAAGGCGAAGAGATAGGTGCCCCCAGCGACACCACCGGTGGTCCGTGACTGCATGGTGGAGGTACCGATGGCTTCGTAGCTGAGCATACGGAAGAGCTCGCCGAAACCGGGAATTTCCTTATCATAGACTTGGGAAAAGGCTTCCGACGTTATATCGCGCCCGGTGACGCCGGTGCCGCCGGTGGCAATCACCACGTCGATGTTTTCATCATTTATCCAGTCCTCGAGCCGATCTACTATTTGGCCCTGCTCATCGACGACGATAGCTCGGGCCGCGATGTTATGGCCGCTTCCCGCCACCAGTTCGGCGAGAATATCTCCCGACTTATCGTCGGCCTCGCTGCGCGTGTCGGAGACGGTCAACAGTGCGATATTAACGGGATGGAAGGTCCGGCTTTCGTCAATCCCTGCCATGTTTTGCTACCCTGATCCTGGTTCCGTCGAGGGGTGTGTAAAGAGGCCAGTCGCCAGTAGCAATAGCGTCGAGAGACGGCGTAGGCTGATCCAGGCGTTTACGATAGATCCACAGGTTGGCCATTACCCGTTCGATAAACGCGCGGGTTTCTGAATTAGGAATGGACTCGATAAACAATAGTGGGTCGTCGTGGTATTCCATCTTGCGTTGCCACTTGGCGAGGTTTCCTGGACCGCTGTTATAGGCCACGGTAAGTAGGAACAGATCACCTCCAATATCTTTGTGATTGAGAAGCTGCTGCAGATAGGTTTTCCCCAGAGATATATTGAGTTCCGGGTCGAGCAGAAGGTTTTGCGCTTTACCACGGAACTTATTCTTACCGGCGATGAAATTGGCTGTGCGCGGCATGATTTGCATCAGCCCCCGCGCTCCGGTGTAGCTTTTGGCGTTGGGATCAAACCGTGATTCCTGACGAATAATAGCGAAAACAAGCGCCTTATCCACGTTCTTACCGCCGCTGAACGCCCAGTTTGGCATCGGATAAAGGGCACCGTCATTGGGGTTGTCTTTTTCATCGCCCCATTCGCTGCCGATGCGCATGGCTAATCCCGGCAGGTTAGCACTAGTAGCGACGGCTAGAATCGCGCTGGCCAGAGGAGAGTTTGACCGGGGATAAATTTTGCGCAGTTCCTTTTCGGCCATGTTATGGCGATCTAGCTGCAGCAAGGCCAGGGCTCTGGAACCGTTGGGGACAGATGTCAGGCGCGCCAGCCGGGACTCGGTGAGGGTCGGCGTTTCCCAGTTGAAATAGGTGGAAAGGCCCAGACTGCGGCGCGCCAGAAGGCCATAGAAGGTGCGGCTGTGCAGGGCGGCAATATTGAGCCAATGGTTAACCTTTTGCGGTTGGCGGGTGAGCAGATGGCCGCGCGCTGCCCAATAGGCGGCGGCGGCCACGTTCCAGTCAGAGGCCATGTCGGAGAGGGCCAGGATCTCAAAATGGCGGGCTGCATCAAGCAGGTGGCCTAGGCGCCATGACGCCAGACCAGCCGTCCAGTGGGCGCGGGGCACGCGCATACCTGAACGCTTGACCACGGCGCCAGCGATGCCTAATGCCAGGGCATCCTTGCCGGCGGCGAAATATCCGGCTGCGATTGCGGAGAGCAGGTGGTCGGTTTCGATGGTATCGAGAAGATCGTGTGCTGGAGACTCATCAAGAATCTTTTTCGCCTTTGTGGGGCCGCCTCGGCGTACATAACGCTTTACGGACCGTTTCAGAGCTTCCACGCGGGCTTTTCCATTCTTGGTGTGCTTTCGCTTGGAGACATAAACATGCTCCACCTGGGTGCTGGGGTCGATGCCCCTTCCGTAGAAATAGCCGCCTACTGGTTTTTTCGGATACTTGTAATTTTCAGGACGGCGTTTTAACGCCAGGTTATAAATCTTCTGGGCTCTGGGATGATCAGCATAGAGCGCCATCCAATCGCGCAGTTCCTCGTATTTGGAGCGATACTTAGTAGGGTGCATGTAGCGCTGGTACAGCACATGACCCATCAGGATCCGGTCATTCAGTTGTGCAATTATACGGTCTGCGACCTTCCATTCGCCCGACTCTTGATAGAGAAAAATACGCCGGTAGAAACCTTCATCCTCCGCGCTTAGCAGCCGGGGAAGGGGAGTAGCGGTATCCACTATGACCCGGGAGGGTTCTAGCCCTGCCGTTTCTGTGCTTCCGGCATACGGCACGTGTGTCGCGGCGACATCGATAGGAACAATCCTGGTGTCATGCGCGGCTGCGGCTTTTTCGTCCTTGGAAAAGAAGTCACTAGAGTCGGCTTTTCCGGGCAATGAAATAGTAGTGGAAAGGGAGAATGCCAGACTGAAAATCAGTACCCACACACCGGAAAACTCGTTGAAAAAACGACCTAGATAAATAATGGGTCCGTTCGATAGCATTCAGGATTAATACGAAATTCTTCTTACCGGAGCAACGCTCATTTCACTCCTTATTTCCAGAAGATCCTGCCAAGCCTTTTGTTTCTGGGCCGGCGAACGCAGCAGATAGGCGGGATGGAAGACGGCCCGCGCCTTGACGGGGCAGTTTAAGCCGGGGCTGGCATAGTCGAACCACTGGCCGCGCAGCTTCATGATGCCTTCCTTGCGGCCGAGCAGCGTTTTAGCTGCGGTGCCTCCCACCAGGACTAGGATATAGGGTGCCACCAGCTCGATCTGGCGTTCAACGAAGGGTAGGCACAGCAAAATCTCGTCCGGTGTCGGGTTGCGGTTGCCGGGTGGCCGCCAGGGCAGGATATTGCTGATATAGGCGCTGTCCCGGTCAAGGCTGATGGCGGCTAACATGCGGTCGAGAAGTTGGCCGCTGACCCCCACAAAGGGACGCCCCAGACGGTCTTCGTCGGCACCCGGCGCCTCGCCCACGAACATGATGAGGGACTCGGGGTTGCCATCGCCGAAAACCGTGTTGGTGGCGGTCTTTTTCAGGCTGCATCCTTCGAAGCTGCACAGCTTTTCAGCCAGTTCTTCCATACTTTCCGCGGAATGGGCTAGACTACGGGCGTCATGCATAGCCTCATCAGTGGTGTGGAGTCTGGGCGGCGGCGCGACGTCTGAATCTGGGGAGAGCCTTGGCATCGCCGCCGCCCTGCCCTTGTTTATTCCCCGCGCCATGTCCCCACTTTTCGTTGGATTTTTAAGGATTTGCGGCGGGCTCGCTTGGCACTGGCGCTGTCCCGCTTGGGCGTGATAGTGGTTGACGGGGTGATCGAGAACCGCCTCGTCGGCCCCGGCCTCCATTTGCCACAACAGGAGTTTCGTAAGATCGGCGTCGGCGTTCATAGCGCGAGTTTAGCACGGTCGGCGGCCGCTGCCGACAGACTTTGACAAGAGAATCACCATGCAGCGTGAGATCATGGAATACGATGTAGTTATCGTTGGTGCCGGCCCGTCCGGGCTCTCGGCCGCTATCCGCATGAAGCAGCTGGGCCGGGAAGC
>JASLYJ010000015.1 GCA_030739855.1 Alphaproteobacteria bacterium
CCTTCAAGCATCTGGTGGATTACAGGGGCATCGGCGACCATATCCTGCGCGACCGCGCGCGGGTGCATCAGACTATCATCCCCAAGGGCCTGTTCGGGGCGCTGGCCGAAACTCCCTACCGGTTCAATTTGGAACGCGCCCGGAAACTGCTGCAAGAGGCCGGACATGAAGGCGGCTTCGCCATCACCATGGATGCCAGCCACGGATCGCTCATCACTGAAGTGGCTCAGGCCCTGCAATCGGACTTCGCCAGCGCTGGCATCGAGCTGGAAATCATCCCCGGTGATGAGAAACAGGTGCTGACCAAATACCGCGTCCGCAACCACGATATCTTCATCGGCGAATGGGGGGTGGATTATCAGGACCCCCACAGCAACGCCGACGCTTATGCGTCGAACCCCGATAATTCCGATGACGCCCGTTTCCGTACCCTGGCCTGGCGCAACGCCTGGGCCATCCCCGTGCTCAGCGAACTCACGGCTTCGGCCATTCTCGCCCGCGACCAGGGCCAACGCGCTGCCCTTTACGAGGAAATCCAGCGCCGGGTGCTAGTGGCCTCGCCCTTCGTAGTCATGTTCCAGAGTGTGGATTTGATCGTCGAGCGCGGTTACGTATCTGGTCTGGTCTGGGGGCCGGGCTTCGACAGCAATTTCTACCGGGACGCGGTAAAACGCTCCCGTTTGGGCAAGAGGTGAGCCCATGATGGCAACCCTGCGCAGCCTTTCGGGTCTTCTTTTTTCAGTGTCCCTGACATTGCTGGGGCTTATCGCCGTCACCTTTTTCATCGGACGGGTGGTGCCTATTGACCCGGTTCTGGCGGTTGTGGGCGACCGTGCCGGCGCCGAGGTGGTGGAACGGGTGCGCGTGGAGATGGGGCTGCACCTGCCGCTCTACCAGCAGTTCTGGGATTATCTCAGCCAGGTGCTGCGT
Organism: Alphaproteobacteria bacterium; assembly: GCA_030739855.1. Lineage (GTDB taxonomy): Bacteria > Pseudomonadota > Alphaproteobacteria > UBA11136 > UBA11136 > UBA11136. Next base: position 931 of record JASLYJ010000015.1, read on the forward strand.
GGCGATTTCGGGAACTCGGTGCTGACCGCTAACCCAGTGGCCGAGGACATCCGGCGGCTGTTCCCGGCGACCCTGGAACTGGCCACGGCGGCCACCATCGTCGGCGTGGTTGTGGGTGTGCCTTTAGGCGTAGCGGCGGCAGTATGGCGCGGGCGCTGGCCAGATCACGTGATCCGTGTGGTGAGCTTGGTGGGCTATTCGATGCCAGTGTTCTGGCTCGCCTTGGTGGGGCTTCTGGTTTTCTATGCCGAGCTCGGCTTGGTGGTGGGGCCGGGACGAATTGATATCTACATGGAGGAAACGGTGCCCTTCGTCAGCGGCGTGATCCTTCTCGATAGCCTGTTGGCGGGTGACCGAGAGGTGTTCTGGAGCGCTCTCTCCCATCTGTTGTTGCCGGCGGCCATCCTCGGCTATTTCTCACTCGCTTATATTGCCCGCATGACCCGCGGCTTCATGATCGAACAGTTAGGAGAGGAATATATCATCACCGCCCGGGCCAAGGGCTTGAGCCCAGCGCGGGTGGTCTGGGGCCATGCCCTGAGCAATGTCCGGGTACAGCTTATTACCGTGATCGCGCTCGCCTATGCCGGGCTGCTCGAAGGCTCGGTGCTGACCGAGACGGTATTCTCCTGGCCCGGGCTTGGACGCTATATCACCGGGTCGCTGCTTAACGCTGACATGAACGCAGTGCTGGGGGGCACCCTGGTGGTGGGGGCGGTATTCGTGGGCGTCAATTTGCTCACCGACCTACTCTATCATTTTCTCGACCCCAGGGTACGGTGAGGGGGACGGGAATGACGGTGAGCGCACAGGAAATCCTCACCCTTCCAGCTTCACGTACGGGCGCCGGACTGGCCCGGTTGTGCCGGGTTTGGCGGGAACTGGCCACCAATCCCCTGACCCTGGTCGGGATCATGGTCATCGCTGGGCTGTTGGTGATGGCTGTGGCCGCGCCGGGGATGACCTCTTACGATCCCCTGGCCCAAGACCTCTCGCAAAGGCTGTTGCCACCGAGTAATGCCCATTGGTGTGGCACCGATGAGTTGGGGCGGGACATCTTCGCGCGCATCCTCTATGGAGCCCGCATCACCCTGCGCATCGTCTTGCTGGTGCTGGCGGTGGTGGCGCCGGCGGGGCTGTTGGTGGGGTGCTCGGCAGGCTATCTGGGAGGCTGGGTGGACGCGATGCTGATGCGGATTACCGATATTTTCCTCGCTTTTCCCAAGCTGATTCTGGCGCTGGCGCTGGTGGCGGCGCTGGGTCCGGGACTCGACAACGCGGTCATCGCCATCGCCTTGACCGCTTGGCCGCCGTTTGCCCGTATCGTCCGCGCCCGCACCGTCTCTTTGCGCGAGGCGGAATTCGTTCAGGCGGCGCGGCTGATGGGGGCGGGGCGAACCCGTATCATCGCCACCCATATCGTGCCTTTGTGTCTACCACCTCTGGTGGTGCGTATGACCCTGGAGATGTCGGGGATCATTCTCACCGCCGCTGGCCTCGGGTTTCTCGGCCTCGGCGCACAGCCGCCGCTGCCCGAATGGGGGGCCATGATTTCTACCGGGCGAGCTTTTCTTCTTGACCAGTGGTGGGTGGCCACTATGCCGGGGATCGCTATTTTCGTGGTCAGCCTCGGCTTTAATCTCTTTGGTGACGGCCTGCGCGACGTTCTCGATCCGAAAACGGAGACCCGCGTATGAGGAAAAAGAAAAAACCGCCCCTGCTCGCAGTGGACGGTCTGCACGTGTCCTATCCGGCGCACAGCCGGAGAGGGGAGGTGGCGGCCGTGCGCGGCGTGTCCTTCACCATGGACCGCGAAAAAGTGGGGATTGTCGGCGAATCGGGATCGGGAAAGTCTTCCCTTGCCCGCGCCGTGCTGGGCCTGTTGCCGCCCTCGGCCCAGGTGTGGGCGAAACGCCTGTCCTTTGACCGGGACGACCTGTTGAGACGGAACGAAAGGAGCATGCGCGCCCTGCGCGGAAAGCGCCTGGGATTCATCCCCCAGGATGCCCGTATCGCCCTCAATCCGGTGATGACCGTAGGGACGCAGATCGCCGAAGCATGTTCCGGCATGTCCCGACGGGTGGCGCGGGCGCGGGGGCTGGAGATGCTGGAGGCGGTGCGCATGGATGACCCGGAACGGGTCTGGGGCGCCTATCCTCATCAGCTTTCCGGAGGCATGTGCCAGCGTGCCATGATCGCCATGACTTTGTTGCCCGGCCCTGACCTGTTGATCGCCGACGAGCCGAGCTCGGCGCTGGACGTGCGGGTGCGGGGGAAGATTCTGAAGCTCATGGAGGAGATGGCGCGGGAGCGCGGCATGGGGTTTCTCTTCATCAGCCACGATATAGACCTGGTGGGGGCATTCTGTGACCGCATCCTGGTCATGTATGGCGGCCGTATCCTCGAAAGCCTTGCCGCCAAGGACCTGGCCCAGGCCCGTCATCCCTATACTCGTGGCCTGATGGCCTGTGCGCCGCGTCTTAGGGAAGGGCGGAAAGGGGCGCTGCCGATGTTGGAGCGGGATCCCGTCTGGCTTGGCGAAGGGGAGGCTTCCCCATGAGCATCAAGAGGCCATTGCTGGAAATTCGCGGCATCGATCTGACCTATCCCGGCAACGGGGCCGGGCGCTCCACCCCGCACCATGTTCTGCGCCGTGTTTCCCTTAGTGTGGAGGAAGGCGACTCCTTCGGCATCGTCGGCGAATCGGGGTCGGGGAAGTCCACCCTGCTGCGCACCGTATGCGGTCTGACGGGACCGGAGCGCGGCAAAATTCTTCTCAAGAATAAATCAATTAAATCGTTTAGTAACAATCAATTATCTAGAATTATTCAGATGGTATTTCAGGACCCCTACGGGTCTCTCAGCCCCCATTACACGGTGGACCGGGTGCTGGGCGAACCGCTGGCGATTCATGGCGTGGGAAAGGAGCCGGCGCGTATGGATAAGGCGCTCGAAGATGTGGGGCTGGGGCCTGAATTCCGCTTCGCCTATCCCCATCAGCTTTCCGGAGGCCAGCGCCAGCGCGTGGCCATTGCCCGGGCCCTGATGCTGTCCCCCCGCTTGCTCCTTCTCGACGAACCGACCTCGGCCCTGGACGTCTCGGTGCAGGCGGAAATCCTCAACCTTCTCGCCCGGCTGCGCCAGGAACAGAAGCTTTCCTACATACTGGTGAGTCATGATCTAGCAGTGGTGGCCCATATGTGCGACCGGGTGGCGGTGATGAAGCAAGGCGAGATCGTGGAGGAATTGACCAAAGCGGCGCTGCGCAAGGGAAGGGCAGACCACCCTTACACGCGGGAACTTCTCGCCGCCGTTTTGCCCGCAACCCGCGTTTAGGCCCATCGCCGGCGGGGATTCTGGAAACGCTGATTAACACCCACCATGAAGCACTGCGTCGCATCTGTGGCGGGGAGAGGGAGAACCCGGTCGAGAAGGCGAAGGAAGTGAACCATAACGACCCCGAACTGATCATACTCGAGGCCCTGTTGGGTTGCGAGCCGCCCTTCGGCAGCGATGACGCGGGCGGCATCTACGGCCCTTAGGGGCTTTAGCGCCATTCCTGGCGCAAGCGGGCACGGTTTAGCGCTAGCCATTGCAGGGAAATGAGCGCTGCGGAGTTGGCGATTTCGCCCGATTTGGTCATGGCTAGGGCCTTGGTGAAGGGCAGGGTCATGACGCGGATATCCTCGTCCTCGTCGTCACAGCCGTAGATGCCGCCGGCGTTGGCGGCGCTGACCCGTCCGCAGAACAGGTTAACCGTCTCCGAGGTGCCGCCGGCGCTGGGCAGATAGGTGCTGATGTGAATGAGGTCGCTTACCTTGCAGCCCGCCTCTTCCATAGTTTCACGGCGCACCACGTCTTCCGGGCTTTCGCCTTCCTCGATAATGCCGGCGACGATTTCGATCAGCCACGGATCGTGTCCCGCCACATGGGCGCCAATGCGAAATTGTTCGATCAACACCACCGTATCGAGCGCGGGGTCATAGGGTAGGAGAGCAGCAGCATGGCCGCGCTCGAAGACCTCGCGGGTAATTTCGCGGCTCCACCCCCCAGCGAAGAGTTTGTGGCGCAGGCGGTATTTGATGATCCGGAAATAGCCCTTGAAGACCTCGATGGTTTCAAGAATTTCCAAACCTTTTTTGTTCATGGCTCGCCTCGGGGGGGAATGATGGGTTAGATTCTCGCAAAACCCGTCCATTTAAGGAGATGATATCTCCGCTATGTCAAATAAGTTCCGCTTTTTCCTCCCTTTTCTCGCCTGTTTTCCCTTACTCGGTGGCTGCGACAGCAGCGATGCTGGGGGCGGCGTGCCCATCGTCACTGAAGCCTGGCGTCTGGATGGTTTCGAGCAGCCCGAATCTGTAGTCTACGAACCCATTACCGAGATCTTCTACGTTTCTAATATCAACGGAAATCCTACGGAAAAAGATGGCAACGGTTATATCTCCACGGTGACGAAAAACGGCGTGCTGTTAGAGCGCAAATGGCTGGATGGCTTAAACGCGCCTAAGGGTATGATGGTGGCCGGAGGCACGCTTTTAGTAACCGATATTGACGAGCTTTTGGCCATTAACCTGGGCGACCGCGCCATCACCAGGTTTGCCGCGCCGGAATCGCTGTTTCTCAACGATGTAACCATTGATTCCAAGGGCCGAGTCTACGTCTCAGACACGATGGATGACGCCATTTATCGCCTCGAAGAGGGACGTTTCGATATGTGGCTTAAATCGGCAGGACTGGAAGCCCCTAACGGGCTTCTGGCCGAACCTTCGCGACTTGTGGTGGGGGCCTGGGGGGTGATGACGGAGGGGCTCGCCACCGACACGCCGGGCCACCTCAAGACGGTTTCCCTTGCCGATAAGAGCCTATCCTCGCTGGGAAGCGGCGATCCCATCGGCAATCTCGACGGGGTGGAGGCCGACGTCTTCGGCCGTTATCTCGCTACCGACTGGATGGCGGGGAAGCTCTACCGTATTTCATCCGGGGGTGAGGCCACGCTTCTTCTGAGGTTGAACCAGGGCAGCGCCGACCTTGAATTTCTTCCCGGGGAAAACCTAGTGGTGATCCCCATGATGATAGAGGGTCATGTGGTGGCCTACAAACTGGGGGTTTGAACGCCAACCACTCTTCGCTGATCCGCTAACAGCGTCTATCCCGCCTGTACGCTTTTCTCGCGTAGTATTGACACCATTCGAGGTCATCTGACCGAGCTGCTTTCTTTGCATATCTCTCTCCATCACCCCCCTCAAACCTCCTGTACGCTTTTCTCGCGTAATATTGACACCATTCGAAGTCATCTGACCTATATGCCTTTTTCACATATCGGCACCCTGCATAGGATGGAGTTGCAATTGAAATAGCAACAATGAAGGCAATGAAAAAACTAACTTTTCTTATTTTTTTTACCTCACATAAAAAGTGTCTTTTGTCTCATCTATCCTTTTCCCCGGGAATCGGGTTGACCCTCTCTTCGAACTCAGCAAATGTCGCCGGTCCGTCAACTTGCCCCTTTCACGTTAGCCATAATTGATTCCGCCTGTCTAGCTTACTCCAGTTCCACGGCTAAATCCTCTGCCCTTAGATGGCATCACCTACTCTAAGAGCTTTAAGAACTCTAAGAACTTACCGTCACGCCAGATGCCCTTCATAAGTCTCCCATCGGGAAAGGTCATGGGGTCAATCATCTTGGGGAAGCTTTACACTGTAGGTCAGGAGCTTGGCCTGATAGGTGGACAGAGCATCAAGAAAGGTTCCCAGCGATACAACCTCCACCAGCGACGGCGCACCGCCAATGGGAAGGGAGTTCAGACGCATGGTGTCACCGGAGATAAATTCATCAATGATGTCCAGCGCTTCCTCCCCGCGCCAGTGCGCTCTGCCGTTGATGTCGAGCTGTGTCGGATGGTCCGGATTATCATCCACCTGCAGTATCACATGAGCCCCAGGCTCTCCGCCTGGAAGCGCCCAGATAGCAAGGCCGTACATTTCCTCCGCCAAAGCAATAAAGCCACGCTCACCGGTGGTGTTAAGGATTGGTGGTGGAGCAGTTAGCGAGCAAGAGTTATCGCCAGAAAAAGGATCGCGCCAACACCGCACCGACCAGTCTCCGAAGGTATGGGAATAGAGTACAAACGCCGCCTGCGCGGCCGTGGGCACCAAAAGGACGGCAACAAGAAACAAGAAGGGTGGTAAAATGCGCTTCATGAGTAGCAACCATGCGCTTTTGGACCTCCTTCGTCAATTTGTTGACTGTGCCAGCACAACGCGGCCCGCCAGCCCTGCGAGACTAATGGCGAGGATCAATCGGCTACGAAGGGGTTGCTACTGCGTTCTTCACCAAAGGTGGAGCTGGGACCGTGGCCAGGAATAAAGGTGATATCATCCCCCAGTGGCCATAGCTTTTCGCGGATAGACCGGAGTAGCATCTCGTGATCACTTTTGGGGAAATCTGTGCGGCCGATGGAGCCCTTGAACAGTATATCGCCTACCAGGGCGATACGGCTTTTCCCCTCGAAAAATGCCACATGCCCAGGCGTATGGCCGGGACAATGGAGAACTTGCAAGTTGACTTTGCCCACGGTGGTGGCATCACCGTCTTCCAGCCAGCGGTCGGGGATAAATACACGGGCTTCGGAAAGGCCGAACACCGTGGCCTGCTGGGGCATATCGTTAATCCAGAAAAGGTCTTCAGGCTGCGGCCCTTCGATGGATAAGCCCTGCTTTTCGGCCAGTTCGGCTACGCCGCCCGCATGATCCACATGACCGTGAGTGACAAGTATTTTCTCCAGCTCAATACCTTTCTCACGAGCACAACCGAGGATGGCGTCAAGGTCGCCGCCTGGGTCCACAGCGGCGCCCTTCATAGTCTCCTCGCACCAGATCAATGAGCAGTTTTGCATCAGCGGAGTAACGGGCACGATGGAGTATTTCATGGGGGTTTCATGTTCCCTGATTGTCTCAGTCCAAGCGTTTTAGGACGCGACGGACCGGATCACAAGAGCGCGAGAGGGATAGGGGAGGTTGTCCACTATTTTGCACCAGATTGGATCTCATGTAGAAACAGTGACTATTGAGACGAAGTAAAAGGCCACCGGAGCAGGTCTCCAACGGCCTTTTACTTGGATTTGGCTCCGGCGGCTGGACTCGAACCAGCGACCCGGCGGTTAACAGCCGCCTGCTCTACCAACTGAGCTACGCCGGAATAAGGGTGGTGTAACCTGTTGTGAAGCCAACCGTCTTATAACGCGAGAACCGCCGCGGCCATATAGCAGACCATCGAGAATGGCGCCAGCGCTTTTGCATGGTGGCTGGTGCGAGGGTATACCTGATGGTCATATGGAAGAGAAAGGAAGCGCTGGACAGACCCCTAAAACAGGAGGCCGTAGTGCCTGCAGATGATTACGGTTCCCTTCGGCGGGAATATGCGGCGCTCGCTCCTCGCTATAATATCAGGTGGCAATCCTATATCGCAGCGTCGGTTCGTGAAACGCTCAAACGGGCCCATATCCGCTCCCACGACCGAGTCCTGGATGTGGGATGCGGGACAGGCGAGCTTCTCAAAGCCATATCTTTTGCTGTCCCCGAGGCGCGGCTGGCGGGGATCGATGTATCGCTCGAAATGCTCAAGATTGCCCGCAGCAAAAGTAGTGGCTCCGTTGACATGAGAGAGGGATGCGCCGAAGCCCTACCCTTCGAGGATGGGGTCTGTGACGTCGTGGTTTCTTCTAGCGCTTTCCACTTCTTTCGATACCCTGCCGCTGCCCTTACAGAAATGCATCGTGTCCTGCGTGTAGGCGGTAGAATCGTCCTTACAGACTGGTGCAGTGACTATCCTGCATGCCGTCTCTACGATCTTATTCTGCGTCTTTTCAGTCCCGGACACTTCCGAGCATATAACTCGAAGAAGATATCTCAACTAATTTATTCAGAAGGATTTTCTGAGATTAATATTGAGCGATATAAGATTAGTTGGCTGTGGGGAATGATGACAGTAACGGCAAAAAAGGCACCTGCTGCAACGACCGCTCAGATTCCACCTCGATATCACCTTGGGAAACAAAAACCTTGAGCGCCTCGTGTTCCGATTTTATATAAAAGATTGGAGGCACGGGCCGGAATCGAACCGGCGTACACGGATTTGCAGTCCGCTGCATAGCCACTCTGCCACCGCGCCATTCTTACCATTCTGAAAGGTGGGCACTCCTTTGATTTCCCAGCCAAAGAGGCGCACATATACTGTGAAAACTGAGGTGTTTCAACGGACTTTCACACCTTCAAACCACTTATTAGTAGCTGAATGTGGTTACCCGAAAAAAACTCCTAATCACTTTAAAGTAGATTGTGTTGCCATCCGTGAATCTGGTGGCACGATTTCTCTTTTCCGTCCAACTGTCATGAAAAGCGGATTTTGTAGCGTAAACACCACTCTGTTTTGATGATGATTTGTAGGTGCATACAAGATGTTGTGTTTGCGCGCCCGCGCACATATACTTCTGTGAAATTTGTAGGAGCCTGGCGGACAGACACGAAGATGGGGTTTTCCAGAGGGTCAGGGGAGGCCTGTGACAGGCGCTATGACTGATTTTGAAACGCCGCGCCGCAATATGGTGGAAGGCCAGATTCGCACCAATAAGGTGACGGACCCAGCGTTAATTGAAACTCTTTCCACCTTGCCCCGTGAACTATTCGTTCCAGACCGATTCAGCAGCCTCGCCTACGCCGACGAGAATATTGAGATTGCTCCCCATCGTTATCTCATGGAACCTCTCGTGTTTGCCCGCCTGCTTCAGACCGCGGATGTAACCGAAGACGATATAGTTCTCGATATCGGCTGCGGTACTGGTTATTCCACTGCGGTTCTCTCCAGACTAGCCGGTACGGTTGTGGCCGTTGAAAGCGATCCCAAGCTGGCATTTCATGCCGCTTCGGTACTCTCACAGCTTAATATGGATAATGCTGTGGTGATGACGGAGCCCCTTGAGAAGGGCTATCCATATCAGGCGCCTTACGATTTGATACTGCTTGGCGGCGGCGTATCCATGATTCCTGAAGCTTTGCTGCGACAACTGGCTGAAGGGGGGCGTCTCGTGACCGTGTTTTTAGAAGGGGAAAAATCCTTCGGCAAAGGAACGTTGATGATCGGACGCAACGGGCATTATTCCCGGCGCGAGGTTTTCGATGCTGCCATACAGCCGCTGCCAGGTTTCAGCGACGAACTGAGTTTCCAATTTTAGTTTGGAGCATCTCGGACGGCATGATCTGCAACAATAAAGCTGCCACTAGCATGGTAAAAGGAATGCCTCCACGACGTGGCAAGCGAACCGGTGGAGAAGCTACACACTTTTCGGCACCGCTGCGGTGGTCTTCTCTGTCCTTTGTTTGCACCCTATCATTGCTTCTGCTGGTCTTACCCCCAACTACGGTTCGCAGCGAAACTCTCGAAGAGGCACTGGCCACGGCCTATGCACACAACCCCACACTCCTCGCGGCACGCGCCAAACTGCGTGCCACCGACGAACTGGTGCCACAGGAGCTGTCCAACTGGCGACCCACCCTCTCCGGCTCGGGTGCCTACGGCAAGGCCTATGTAAATTCTGCTTCCAGCTACTCAACTACATCCGAGAATGTGGTTCCCAAGAGCGGCAGTCTCATTCTGACCCAGCCCTTGTACCGCGGCGGCCGCACGGTGGCCGGCACCAGCCGAGCAGAAAACCTAGTGATGGCTGAACGTGCCCACCTTATATCCACGGAACAGGATATCCTGCTGGCAGTGGTCACGGCCTATATGGAAGTACTTCGCGATCAAGCCGTTCTCGAACTCAATATCAAGAACGAAGAGGTCCTAGAGCACCGGCTTAAGGCTACCCGTGACCAGCTCCAAGTTGGCGAAGTTACCCGCACCGATGTTGCCTTGGCAATGGCGCGACTGGCCCGTGCCAATGCCGACCGCATTCTTGCTGAAGGGATTTTGGCATCTTCCCGAGCGACCTATCTCAACGTTGTGGGAGTGGCGCCCAAAACTCTGGTCAATCCTACCCCTCTCGACTTGTTGCCGGACACTCCTGAAGAGGCATTTGCTATTGCCGAGAAAGAAAACCCTAGCGTGATCGCCGCTCATTACGAAGAACTAGCCGCCCGAGACGAAATCCGAGAAGTGACGGGGGAACTGCTTCCCAGCGTTGATATCGTCGGCGAACTTAGCCGTTCCCGGAATTCCACCCAACGGCATAGCTTCACCGACAAGGTAAAGGTCATGGCCGAACTTGCCCTTCCCCTCTATCAGTCCGGCGCCGTTGCTTCGCGGGTGCGAGAGGCTAAACAGATAGCCGGCCAGCGCCGCATTGAAATAGACAAGGCGCGACGTGACACTACGGAATCCACCACCCGTGCTTGGGAATCTCTAAAAACGGCACGGGCTCGCATCGGTTCCATCGAAGCCGAAATCAGGGCTAACAGCATCGCTCTGGAGGGAGTGCGCGAGGAAGAAAAGGTTGGGGCCCGGACCGTTCTCGACGTTCTTGACGCCGAACAGGAATATCTCGATTCAAAAGTGGCGCTTGTGCAGGCTCGGCGTGACGAATTCGTCGCCAGCTATGGACTCATGGGCGCTATCGGCAGATTGTCAGTAACGCATTTGGGTCTAGATTTAACACTCTACGATGCGGAAGGACATTATCGTGGAACGCGCAACAAGTTTTGGGGATTAAGTGACGATAATAATTAGCCCTGCGTTCCATTGAGGCGAGGATTTGTCCCTGCTGTTTTGTCGATATTTCCACCCGGGCTCGACATCCTTCGCTTCCTTGTTTTGGGTATGGTGTAAATGAACGATTCCAAGAAACGACGAGAACTCTCCATGGATGAGATACTTGCGTCTATTCGCAAGATTATCTCTGAGGAAGGGGAGGCGGAAGGGGGGATTCTCGAGTTAACACGAATGGTAAACGAGGACGGGAGCGTGGTCGACTTAGCCGTGCCTCCGGGAGAAGCACTCGAGTGCGAACCTCACAACACCGACAAGATGTTGGTTAATCCAGCACCTGAACCGAAACTATCTCCAACACTTGAGTCCCTATTAGCTGAAAAATTGATAGAAGATAGGACCGCAGAGGATCTGATCAAGAAATGGCTCGATGACAACCTTGAAGGGATAGTGGAGCGTCTAGTGAAGGAAAGAATTTAAAAATTGTCCAGACGCGTGCGCAACTTGAAAACGGGCGGTTTTCACGTATAAGTAATCTATTGCCGGAGAGCGCCTTACCACGGCGGGTTCCCTGATTTGTTCGTGCGTTTCCATGATGATTAAGGAGAAGGTTCAGCGCATGCTGGACAAGACCTATCTTCCCGCCGAGGTGGAAACAAAGCATTACAGCGCTTGGGAGAAATCTGGCGCTTTTGCCGCCGGTGTCCGGGGGGCGGCCAAGCCCTACACTATCATGATGCCGCCGCCAAATATCACCGGCAGCCTGCATATGGGCCACGCTCTCAATCACACTCTGCAGGATATTCTCATTCGTTATCACCGGTTGTGCGGCCGCGATACTCTGTGGCAGCCCGGCACCGACCACGCTGGTATTGCTACTCAGATGGTGGTGGAACACCAGCTCGACGAGGAGGGTAAGAACCGCCACGATCTAGGCCGGGAAAGTTTCGTTGATCGCGTCTGGTTGTGGAAACAAGAATCCGGCGGCACCATCACCCGCCAACTGCGTCGCCTCGGCGCTTCGCCTGACTGGACGTGCGAACGTTTCACCATGGATGCGGGCCTATCAGAGGCCGTGGTCAAGGTCTTTGTAGATCTGTACACACAGGGCCTCATCTACCGCGATAAGCGTTTGGTGAACTGGGATCCTAAACTACATACCGCCATTTCCGATCTTGAGGTGGAACAACGCGACGTCATAGGCAAGATGTGGCACTTCAAATACCCCATAGAAGGCATTGAAAACCAGAACATAACCGTCGCGACCACCAGACCGGAAACTATGCTGGGCGATTCTGGTATAGCTGTTCACCCCGACGATGAGCGCTATGCCCGCCTTGTGGGGAAAACCTGCGTTCTACCTATCGTCGGGCGCGCTATTCCCATCATCGCTGACGACTACGCTGATCCGGAAAAGGGCTCCGGTGCGGTAAAAATAACCCCGGCTCACGATTTTAACGATTTTGAGGTAGGACGCCGCCACGGCCTAGAACTCTATAACATCTTCGACGCCGACGCCCATCTCAACGAGTCCGTTCCCGAATCCTATCGCGGGCTCGACCGTTTCGAGGCTCGCGACAAAGTTGTGTCAGAGATAGAAAGCTTGGGTCTCCTGGAAAACATAGAGGAAAACCAGATGGTTATCCCCTACGGCGACCGTTCAGGTGTGGTCGTCGAGCCCTGGCTTACCGATCAGTGGTACGTAGACGCTGCGACACTCGCGGGACCGGCTATCAAGGCAGTGGAGAAGGGTGAGACCACATTTGTACCTGCACATTGGGCCAACACCTATTTTGAGTGGATGCGTAACATCCAGCCCTGGTGTATTTCACGCCAGATCTGGTGGGGACACCGCATTCCCGCCTGGTATGGCCCCGATGGAAAGGTCTTCGTAGCAACCAGTGAAGATGAGGCCCAGAATGCAGCCGATACTCATTATGGTGAGTCCACCCCCATCATCCGCGACCCCGATGTTCTCGACACCTGGTTTTCCTCTGCTCTTTGGCCTTTTTCCACGCTGGGCTGGCCGAGGAAGACCAAAGAACTTGAGACCTACTACCCTACCGATGTTCTGGTAACGGGTTTCGACATCATCTTCTTCTGGGTGGCACGGATGATGATGATGGGCCTCCATTTTATGGGAGAGACACCCTTCCACACAGTCTATATCCACGCCTTAGTGCGTGATGAGAAGGGTCAGAAAATGTCTAAATCGAAGGGTAATATCATCGACCCCTTGGAACTCATAGACCAGTATGGCGCCGATGCCCTGCGCTTTACCCTCACGGCGCTTGCCGCCCAAGGCCGCGATGTAAAGCTTTCAGCCTCAAGGGTAGAAGGCTACCGTAACTTCGCTACCAAGCTATGGAACGCCGCCCGTTACTGCCAAATGAACGGCTGCGCACCTCATGTGGACTACAAACCAACTTCCTGCGTACTTACCGTCAACCGCTGGATTGTCAGCGGTGTGGCCCATCTTGCTGCCGACGTCACCTCGGCCATTGAGGCCTATCGCTTTAACGATGCCGCTAACCATCTTTATCATTTCATTTGGGGTACCTTTTGTGACTGGTATCTAGAATTCACCAAGCCGGTGTTCAACGGCGACGACGAAACCGCCAAACTGGAAACCCAGGCCACTGCCGCATGGGTGTTGGACCAGCTGTTGCATCTTCTCCATCCCATCATGCCTTTCATCACTGAGGAGCTATGGGAGCAAATGGCCCCCAGCCGTGAGGGTCGCTTAATCACTGCGCGCTGGCCCGCATTTCCCGACCCTCTTGCCAACCCTGAGGCCGAAGCTGAAATGGACTGGGTTATCCGCTGTGTTTCCAGCATTCGCGCCGTGCGCTCGGAAATGAATGTGCCGCCGGCGGCGCGGATTCCACTTATTGTGGGCAATGCCGGAGAAGCCACTCGAGCGCATCTAGGAACTCACAAGGATGTGATTTTGCTCATGGCGCGGCTCGACACCATCGCCTTTGGTGACGAGGTGCCACATGGAGCACTTCAGATCGTTCTCGATGAAGCGACACTAATCCTTCCACTATCCGGAATCATAGATGTGGCCACTGAACGGGACCGTCTGCAAAAGGAAATAGCCCGCCAGGAATCTGAGGTATCCCGTTTAGACAAGAAACTGGCCAACAAAAGGTTCATCTCCAAGGCGCCGCCGGCAGTGGTGGCGGAACAACGGGAAAAACGCGAAGTCGCCGTGGGTGAAGTGGACAAGCTGCGCCAGGCGCTTGAACGGCTAGAAGCCATGCAGAATGGAGCTCGTCTAGATGGCGTTCCACCAGATAACCCTGGGTGAGGGGTTTAGTTTTATTCTGTCCTGTGAGGAACGCTTCTTTCGCACCCCCGAGGACAACCCCAGCGATATGGTGCTGTTCCTACATGGGCTTGGTTGTGATAATTCCTCCTTCGCCGGGGCATGGGAAGAAAAGGGCCTGGCGGATTATTCCATGCTCGCCCCCAATCTTGCAGGCCACGGTGATTCCGGCGCAATGGAGGATCTGGCCTACCGCCTTCAGGACCATGCGGAGATCATTCTTCACCTGCTTGAACAGGTGCCTTTCGAGCGCCTCCATATCGTTGGCCATTCCATAGGGGGAGGTATCGGTCTCATTCTTGCCGAAAACGGCAACCTGCCACTGGCTTCCTTCATCAACGTCGAAGGCAACCTTCTGGGGCACGATTGCGACATGCTTTCACGCCGCGCCGCAGAAACTCCGGAAGAGCTTTTCGTGTCAAATAAATTTGCCAAACTTCTGGAAAAGGCTTCAGAGTCAGAGGCCGCCGATATCCGCGACTGGGCTAAAATGGCAGAACGCACCGATGCCTACGCCTTTCACCGCTCGGCGGTGTCTCTTGTGGAATGGTCTGATTCGGGACGCTTGTACGAAATGTTTACTGCGCTTACGGTACCCAAGGTCTATATCTATGGTGAATACAGTGCCAATGACGACGTGATCGCTCATCTGGAGGGCATCCGCAAGATCGAGATCAGCAACGCCGGCCATTTTCTCACCACCGACCAAAGCGAGCTTTTCCACGAAACGGTAGCTCAGGTCATCGCCAACGGGTGAACCCCTATCTTGCAACCTCTTCCTTGCGGCAAGGAATAAGTAAATCTAGGTATTAACTATGCCCGACTACCGATCTCGCACCTCAACCCATGGCCGCAACATGACTGGCGCACGCGGCCTGTGGCGCGCCACAGGCATGAACGATGAGGATTTTGGGAAACCCATCATCGCCGTGGCCAATTCCTATACCAATTTCGTTCCCGGCCATGTGCATTTGAAAGACCTAGGTGCGCTAGTGGCAGAGGAGATATCACTCGCCGGCGGCATAGCCCGAGAGTTCCACACCATCGCCGTAGATGACGGTATCGCCATGGGTCATGACGGCATGCTTTATTCGCTGCCCTCGCGCGAGATCATCGCCGATTCCGTAGAATATATGGTCAACGCTCATTGCGCTGACGCTTTGGTGTGTATCTCTAACTGCGACAAGATCACGCCAGGCATGCTCATGGCAGCATTACGACTCAACATCCCCACCATCTTTGTTTCCGGCGGTCCCATGGAGGCAGGCAAGATGGTGGTGGATGGTGAGGAGAGAACCCTGGACCTGATCGATGCCATGATCCAGGGTGCTAATCCAGATGTTTCCGATGGGGAGGCTCTGGCCTATGAACGCTCAGCCTGTCCTACATGCGGTTCATGCTCGGGCATGTTCACAGCCAACTCCATGAACTGCTTGGCTGAAGCGTTGGGACTGGCGTTGCCAGGGAATGGTAGCCTGGTGGCTACCCATGCCGATCGCAGGGAACTATTCCTCGAGGCCGGGCGGTGCATAGTCGAGCTTACTTGCCGTTATTATGAGGATGATGATAGTAGCGCCCTGCCGCGTTCCATCGCCTGCCCTAAATCCTTCGCCAACGCTATGACCGTAGATATTGCTATGGGTGGATCAACCAATACGGTACTGCATATCCTCGCTGCCGCCCACGAGGCTGGCCATGATTTTACTATGGCCCATATTGACGCCCTCTCGCGCAAGGTGCCCAATCTGTGTAGAGTAGCACCAAGCTCTCATTTCCATCTCGAGGACGTACACCGCGCTGGCGGTGTTTTTGCTATTCTAGGTGAATTAGAACGAGCCGGGCTCGTCAATACAGACGTGCCCACAGTACATGCGCCCACCATGGGAGTAGGTATCGAGTCTTGGGATATCGGCCGCACCAAGGACGAGGCCGTGCGTCGTTTTTATATGGCCGCTCCTGGTGGTGTGCCCACACAACAGGCCTTCAGCCAGGAAATTCGTTATAACTCTCTGGACGACAATCGAGAGCTTGGATGTATCCGCGACGTGACGCATGCCTACAGTGTCGATGGCGGATTGGCGGTCCTGTCCGGCAATATCGCCCTGGAGGGCTGTATCGTGAAGACCGCCGGCGTGGACGAGAACAACCTCACTTTTACAGGTCCAGCCAGGATCTTTGAGAGCCAGGATGCAGCGGTGGAAGGCATTCTTGGTGACCAGATAAAGCCCGGAGATGTGGTAGTGATCCGTTATGAAGGGCCGCGCGGTGGACCCGGCATGCAGGAAATGCTCTACCCCACCAGCTATCTCAAGTCCAAGGGGCTTGGAAAAGATTGCGCACTCATCACAGACGGCCGTTTTTCCGGAGGAACGTCGGGGCTGTCCATCTGTCATGTTTCTCCCGAGGCTGCTGAGGGCGGAGCTATTGCCCTCATCGAGGAAGGAGACACCATTGAGATCGACATTCCTGCCCGCGCCATCCGTGTGGCCTTGGCCGATACCGAACTCACCCGCCGTCGCGAGGCCATGGATGCCGAGAGCGATGGCACGTGGAAGCCTGCCAAGCCGCGCAAACGAGCCGTTTCCGGAGCGCTAAAATCCTACGCCGCTATGACCACAAGCGCTGCGCGGGGTGCTGTACGGAATGTGGAGCAGGTGGTGAAGTAGCCATCGGACAGAAAACAAGAGGGCACAACCATGCGGCGAACGCCATGATCACAGAGGATCAGTAAGGGCTTGTCTCTTCCAGTTCGCACCAGACAGGGGTGTGGTCGGATGGTTTCTCCAGCCCCCTTGGTCCCCGGTCTATACCACAGGAAAAAAGCCGGTCGGCGGCCTGAGGTGAGAGAAGTAGATGGTCAAGGCGCAGACCATGATCGTTCTTCCAGACGCCACCCTTATAGTCCCAGAATGTATAGGCACTACCGTCTGGGTGTGTGGTCTGAACGGCGTCGGTGAACCCAAGGTGGAGAAGGGCGCGGAACTCCCTACGGATCTCGGGACATGCCAGGGCGTCTTCGCGCCAGGCCTCGGGGTTGTAGACGTCATCGTCTCTGGGGATGACGTTGTAATCGCCGCCCAGCACCAGCGGTTCCTCGTATGTGAGAAGGTTCCCGGCGTGGGCGGTCAGCCGTTCCATCCAGGCCAGCTTGTAGGGATATTTCTCGCCATCCACGGGATTGCCGTTGGGAAGGTAGAGGGAGGCGACGCGGATCACGCCTTTGCTAAATTCGGTCACCGCCTCCACATAGCGTGCCTGTTCGTCGCAAGAGTCGCCTGGCAGTTCGGTTATCACGTCTTCCAAGGGGGTGCGCGAGAGGATGGCCACGCCGTTATAGGATTTCTGGCCTCGTACCGCGCAGTTATATCCGGCGGTCTCGATTTCCAGGATCGGGAAGGCGTCGTCCATGCATTTGATTTCCTGCAACAGCAGAATGTCGGGTGTGGCCTTGTCCAGCCAGCCCAGCAGATGGGCCAGCCGCGCCCGTACCGAGTTGACGTTCCAGGTGGCGATTTTCACTGGTTTCTGGACGCTCCTTCACGTGGAAAAGCCCGCGCATTACACACGGGCCACAGCCTAGCATGATTGCCGGTGGGGCTTATATGGAGAAAGAGGTGCCGCAGCCGCAAGTAGAATCGGCGTTGGGATTCGTGACCCTAAAATAGGCGCCCATGAGGTCTTCCACGAAATCCACCTCAGAACCGGCAAGCAGGTCCAGAGATGCATCGTCCACCACTAGCGTCGCCCCGGCGCGGGTAAATAAATGGTCGCCCTCGTTAACGGTATCGTCGAAGGAAAAACCGTAGGAAAATCCCTGACAGCCGCCACCAGAAACGGCGATGCGGAAGTTTTGTCCCCGATTTTCTTTTTTCTCTGCCAGGGAAAGAACGCGCTTTGCCGCGGCCTCGCTTAAGCTCACGACACGTTCCACAGCCTCCTTCCCAGAGGGATTCAGAGCGTCCTGGGAAACTTCTGGCATAGAGAGGTTCCTTACTGTTATTCAGATTATATACCGTCCCTTATGTAAGGGGCTGAAGCTAAATGTCAATTTTTCGTTATCCTTTCAGCATTCAAAGGATGATTGCCTGAAAAGGGGAGAGCCGGTAGTTTCCGGGCAGTATGAACGCCGTCTCTAACCTTGCCACATACGCCTGCCGTCCCGAGACTAGCCGTGGTCGTTTTCACGACGAACCAGCGAGCGTGAACCGCTCTCCCTTCCAGCGCGACCGGGACCGTATCATACATTCTGCAGCTTTCCGGCGGCTAAAATACAAGACGCAAGTTTTCGTTTTCCATGAAGGAGATAATTACAGAACCCGGCTTACCCATAGCCTTGAAGTCTCACAGATTGCTCGTTCGGTGAGCCGAGCGTTGGGGGGGAACGAAGATGTGGCGGAGGCCGTGGCACTGGCCCATGACCTTGGGCATACGCCCTTCGGCCATGCTGGGGAGGATGCCTTGGACAAGGCAATGGCCCCCTATGGCGGTTTCGACCACAACGATCAGGCCCTTCGCATTCTCACCATGCTGGAACGACGCTATGCCGATTTTGATGGGCTTAACCTGACATGGGAAACTCTAGAGGGAGTGGTAAAGCATAATGGACCGCTTGTGGGCGACGGAAGCGGCCCTCTGTCTATTACCATGGCTGAATATGTGAAGAGGCACGACCTAGAGCTTCATACCCATGCCGGGTTGGAGGCGCAAATCGCCGCTCTGGCAGACGATATCGCCTACAACAACCATGACATTGACGATGGTCTGCGGGCCGGGCTTTTCACCATCGAGGCCTTGAAGGAGGTGCCCCTTGCCGGTCCTGTTCTCAGTAAGGTGGAAGAAAAATACCCAGAGCTGGAACTTTCCCGCCTGATCCATGAAACAGTGCGGCGCATGATGAATCTCATGGTGACGAATCTTCTCGAGGAAACCCGTGTACGACTGGCTAACACTATGCCCCAATCAGCTCAGGACATTCGCGTTCTTGGGGAGCCTACGGCTGTCTTTTCGGGGGAGATGCGGAAGAATGACAAGGCGCTTAAGGATTTCCTGTTTTCTTCCATGTATCGCCATGACAAGGTCAACAGTATGACCGACAAGGCCCGGCTCGTGGTGGACACGCTTTTCCGTCATTTTCATGCTGCTCCCGAGCAGCTTCCAGAGGAATGGCAGCGGCGTTGTGACGCCCCAGGAAACCCCCAGACCGCGCGCGCGGTAGCCGACTATATTGCCGGAATGACGGATCGCTATGCCCTGGACGTGTACGGTGGCATTCTCCCCAAGGATGGTAGCACCCAATGACCTTCCACGCACGGCTTCTGACGCTGGTGGAGGAAACAGTAGCGCAGCTTTCTGCTCGGAAGGTGCTACCCAGCGGGCTCGACCACTCGGAGATTACCGTGGAGGTGCCCCATGACCCCAACCACGGCGATGTAGCCTCCAATGCAGCTTTAGTACTGGCAAAACATGCGAAGATGAAGCCGCAGGACATCGCCGACAGTATCGCCGAGGAGTTGAAGCAGTACGAAGAAGTGGCGGATGCAGAGGTTGCTGACCCCGGTTTTATCAATCTGCGTATGACGCCTTCTTTCTGGCAGGCTCAGCTGGCCGAACTACTTGAAAGTGGCAAAGATTTTGGCGCCAGCAACCTTGGCGGTGGCAAAAAGGTCAATGTGGAATTTGTTTCGGCCAACCCTACTGGCCCCATGCATGTTGGACACGCTCGGGGTGCAGTGATGGGGGATGTCCTAGCCTCGCTCCTAGAAAAAATCGGATATGATGTAACCCGGGAGTTCTACATCAACGACGCCGGGGCCCAAGTAGAGCAATTGGCGCGTTCGGTCTATCTGCGATACCGCGAGGCTTGTGGCGAGGCTATCGGCGATGTTCCAGAGGGCTTCTATCCCGGGGAATACCTGAAACCGGTAGGCGAGAAAATCGCTGCACGGGACGGAGATAAATGGCTGGATCAGAAAGAGACGGCTTGGATGGAGCCATTCCGAACTGTGGCCGTGCAAGAGATGATTAACTTGATCAAAAAGGACTTGCTGGCCTTAGGTATCCGCCATGACGTGTTTACTTCGGAACGGACCCTTCAGGGAGAGGGGGAGGTCAAAAGCGCCTATCAGGTTCTTCTTGATCAGGATCTAATTTATGAGGGCGTAATTGAGCCACCGAAAGGCAAGAAGCCACACGACTGGAAGGAACGACCGCAATGGTTGTTCCGGTCCACGCGCTTTGGTGACGATACGGACCGTCCCATGAAAAAATTCGATGGCAGCTGGACCTATTTTGCTTCTGATATTGCCTATCATCGCGACAAGTTTCGCCGTGGTTTTGCGAATATGATAGATGTCTGGGGGGTGGATCACGGCGGTTATGTGAAGCGCATAAGGGCCGCCGTTGCGGCTGTAACGAAGGGGGAGGGAAAACTCGACGTAAAGCTCACGGCCTTGGTTAACCTCACCGACAAGGGCAAGCCAGTGAAGATGTCCAAGCGCGCCGGGAGTTTTATCACCCTACGTGATGTACTGGACAGGGTGGGCAAGGGCGTGGTGCGTTTCATCATGCTCACCCGTAAAAACGATGTGCCGCTGGATTTCGATTTTGCCAGGATTACAGAACAATCACGTGACAACCCGGTGTTTTATGTCCAATACGCCCACGCCAGATGCCATTCAGTGATGCGGTTGGCGAAGAAGGAAATGCCCGATATGGACCTGTCCACGGAGAGCCTGGCAAAGGGGTCTTTACACTGCTTGACCGATGAGTCCGAGCTTGCTTTGGTCAAAAAACTCGCATCTTGGCCACGCTTGGTTGAAAGTGCCGCTGAAGCTCATGAGCCCCACCGCTGTGCATTTTACCTTTACGATCTGGCGGCGATTTTTCACGCTCTTTGGAACAAGGGAAAAGATAATGCGCAATTGCGTTTTCTCGTCCATGATGACAGGGAGTTGACCATGGCGCGGCTGGCTTTGGTGCATTCCGTAGCCTTGGTTATTGCCCTAAGCTTGGAAATGTTTGGTGTCGAGCCGCTTGAGGAGATGCGTTAATGCCTTCCGATCAAGACCCTCCCGGTAACTATCCAAGGAATTATTCTGGTGGTACCGGTCCGGCTCCAGGAGAATTACCCCGTAAACAGCCGGAGTTCTTTTCGCAACAGCGGGACCCTTATCAGCCTCAGGACCAAGAAAGCCAACGCCAAGGCTCCATGGACCCGTTCGCTCAGCGCCGCCGTTCCATGAGGGTTCTGGCCGCTATTGTTTCTCTAGGTCTTTTCACCTTCGTCATCTGGTATAGCTATCATCAAGGCCTTCAGGACGGTGCCGAAAGCGCTCCTCAGTTGATCACAGCCGATGTGAACCCCACCAAGGTGCGTCCCGATGAACCAGGAGGTATGGACCCACCCCCCGATTGGGCTACCGGAGAGGTCTATGATGTCATTGGTTCCTCAGCAGCCAAGAACCAGAACGTGGAGGAAACTTTACGGCCACCTCCCGAAAAACCACTGCCGCGAGGGCAGGGGGGTGTCTCAGAGCTTCCGGAACCCTCATTCCAGAAAACGAGCGATCTTGGTATTCCGGTTCCGATCATTCCCCAGCAGCCACCGCCACAGCTTGAACCCAACGAGGTGTCGCCTCCGCCCATAAACCCGGTTCAAAAACCCCAACAGCTTCTGCCACCATCCCCTGCTGAGTCCACCCAGCAGGCCATCACCCCCACGTCGTTGCAGGGCGGTTTCCACGTTCAGTTGGGTGCGTTCCGCAGCGAGGATGTCGCGCGTAAGGCCTGGACACAGATAAAGGAACAGCATAAAGACATTTTAGCGAGTATGGGAGCCGCGTTCCCCCGCGCCGACCTTGGACCCAAGGGTGTCTTTTTTCGTATTCGTGCCGGTCCGGTGGCGAGCAAATCCGCCGCCAAGAATATCTGCTCCGAACTAGCGAAGCGCAAAACCGGCTGTCTTGTCATCAGGCCTTGAACGGTCGTTTGTAAATGAACCTCTCGTCTCCCGCCGCCGTGATTTTCGGATGTGCCGGTGAAACCCTGCATGATCGTGAGCGGCGTTTTTTCCCACGCGTCAACCCCCTGGGCTTTATTCTTTTCGCCCGCAACTGCTGCTCACCCGACCAAATACGGGCATTGACCAACGACCTCCGCGATACCGTGGGCCGTGTGGACGCCCCCATTCTCATTGATCAGGAAGGGGGTAAGGTGGCCCGTCTGCGACCGCCCCAGTGGCGCGAGGCACCCGCTGCCGGAACTATCGGGGAGGTGGCGCGGCGCGATCGGGAAAAAGGCGGTGAGGCGGCCTATCTCAATGCCCGCCTGATGGCCGTGGAGCTCACCGAGCTGGGTATTGACGTGGACTGCGCGCCGGTGCTGGATCTGCCTCAACAAGGCGCCCATGACATTATCGGCTCGCGCGCCTTCGGGAACGATCCGGGCATGGCGGCGTTCCTTGGTCGCAAGGCCTGTGAGGGATTCCTCGATGGCGGCGTCATCCCGGTGCTCAAGCATATTCCCGGCCATGGCCGCGCCACTTGCGACAGCCATGAAACTCTTCCCGTGGTGGAGGCCTCGCGAAAGGACCTCGAAAACCACGATTTTGCCCCCTTCCGTGAACTCTTGGATATGCCCTGGGCGATGACGGCTCATGTGGTCTATGAAGCCATTGACCACGAACATCCCGCCACCACGTCGGCCACTGTGATCGAAGAAGTTATCCGTAGCCATATTGGGTTTAACGGCGTTCTGGTCTCCGACGACCTTTCCATGAAGGCGCTCAGCGGGGATCTGGCCGGGCGCGCCATGGCCGCGCTGGAGGCCGGCTGCGACCTGGCGCTTCATTGCAGTGGCGAAATGGGCGAAATGGAGGCGGTGGCCGAAGGGGCGCGTCCGCTGTCATCCCAATCCACCGCCAGGATAGAGCTTTCGTGTAATATGAGAAAAAATGATAAAGCATTTGATTTTAAAGAAAATATATCAATTCTAAATGGGCTTTTGAGCCATGTCTGAAACGGTTCTCTATACGGCTTCGACCTGGGTATTGCCGGTGCTTCTGGCCATCACTCTGCACGAGGCCGCGCACGGATTCGTGGCCTGGAAGCTAGGCGACGACACGGCCAAAGTGATGGGCCGCGTCACCTTCAATCCACTGAAACACGTGGACAAGTTCGGCACCATTCTTCTGCCGGCTTTGTTGCTGTTGATGCGCGCGCCGTTTCTCTTTGGCTGGGCCAAGCCGGTTCCAGTGGACTTTCACCGTCTCCGCAATCCCAAGCGGGACATGGTCTGGGTAGCCGCCGCAGGGCCGGGGACCAATCTGGCCCTAGCCTTTGTTTCCGCTCTGTTAATCCATATTGCGCTATTGACCGACGATCCCTTGCGAGGCTGGCTGATCGCCAATCTTGCCAATTCGGTACTGATTAATCTGGTGTTGGCGGTGTTCAACCTGTTGCCTCTGCCGCCCCTGGACGGGGGGCGCATCGCCGTTGGCCTGTTGCCGCGCCCCTATGCATTAGCCTTGGCGAGGGTGGAAAAATATGGGCTGTTCCTCATCATCGGAATCCTGTTTATTCTTCCTATGATCGCCTCTCAGTTAGGGATGCGCCTCAATATTCTAGGTTGGTTGATCGGGGATCTGGTTGAATTCCTGATCCGCGGGATCAAAACTCTCGCCGGACTGGGTTAGGAATAGAATGATAACGGATGAGAACGGCTTCGAGATGCAGGGGAGCTTTGGGGAAGACGCTCTCCCTGCCCAACTGATCCTTGATCTTGACGGTTTTGAAGGGCCTCTTGATGTTTTGCTGGCCCTGGCCCGGGAGCAAAAGGTGGACCTTGTCCATATTTCCATTCTCGCCCTGGCCAATCAGTACCTCGATTACATCACCCGCGCCCATTCCATGCGTCTGGAGATCGCCGCCGATTACCTGGTGATGGCAGCATGGCTGGCCTATCTCAAGTCGCGCCTGTTGCTGCCTCGGCAGGACGACGAGGAAGAGCCCACGGGCCCCGAATTGGCGGCGGCGCTAGCGTTTCACCTGCAACGCTATAACGCCATGAAGGAATCCGGAGTACGGCTTATGGACCGCCCCCAAAAAGGAAGGGACTTCTTTCCCCGCGGTGCGCCGGAAGGGCTGCGGAATATCCGCCGCAGCGTCATCGAAGTCTCGCTTTTCGAATTGCTCACCGCCTATGGCAACCAACAGCGGCGCGCCGCCGATCCGACCCTGCATATCGCCCCCATCATGGTTTATTCCATGGACGATGTCCTGCAACGTCTTGTGGGGATGCTTGGTAAGTCGCGGGGATGGGGGTCCCTCATGAATTACCTACCGGAGGCTCTAGGCGGAGAACTTATGATGCGCTCCGCGGTGGCGGCCACGTTCGCCGCCGGTCTTGAACTAGCGAAACAGGGCAAAGCGCAGTTGCGGCAGAAAGACAGCTTCGGTCCCCTCTATCTGCGCGCCGTAAAGAAGACCAAGGTCAGAGCCAAGAACAGCAAGGGCGGTGGATCATGACGGAAGACTCCATGAGTGATGATTCCCAGTTGCTGTGCATCCTCGAGGCCATGCTGTTTGCGGCGTCCGAGCCTTTGACCGAGGCCACCATGGCCTCACGCCTTCCGGAGGGGACGGATGTGCCCGCACTGCTTGATGAACTTTCGGGCCATTACGCCAATCGCGGGGTTCATCTGGTTCGGGTTGGTTCGAAATGGGCGCTCCGTACCGCTCCGGATGTGGCTCCGGCCTTGCGTCTGGAGACCGAAGTGCCGCGCAAGCTTTCGCAGGCGGCCTTGGAAACCCTGGCCATCATCGCCTATCACCAGCCGGTGACGCGGGCGGAAATCGAGGAAATCCGGGGAAAAAGCCTGAGCCGAGGAACCCTCGACACGCTTTTGGAAGCGGGATGGGTCCGTCCCAAGGGACGGCGGCGCACGCCAGGACGTCCCGTGACATGGGGCACCAGCGACGAGTTTCTCGATCAGTTCGGACTTGAATCGGTGGAAGATCTGCCGGGGATTGAGGAACTGAAGGCTTCGGGCCTTATTGACCAGAGTCCGGCTATCACCGCCTATGCAAGGCTGAGCACCGACGCCCGCAGGGCGCTGGGCATAGAGGACACCATGTCCGAAGCGAGCACGGACGAAGAAGCCGAGGAAAGCAATGAATACGCTGAAGGCGAAAACGAGGGCCCATCATCCGTTGAAGAGGAACTTTAAGGCGTTTCCAGTTTGCGGTGGACAAACCTTTCTGCCATCATAAAGGGTCTGTTGTTGGGCGGGTTTTTCCGCCGTTTCCTTTTTGGAGAACCCCTTAAATGAACATTGGCCCCTGGCAAATCATTTTGATTCTGGTAATCGTCCTGATTATTTTCGGGGCCGGAAAACTCCCTCGGGTGATGGGCGACATCGCCAAGGGGGTGAAGAGTTTTAAGGCCGGCCTCAAGGATGAGGGCGATGATTCTGCCACCGTAGCTACGCGGAGCCCTGAGGAGAGCAAAGAATCGGAATCTGCGGATGACAAAAATTCGCAAGAGGGGGAAACCGCTACCAAGGAATAAGGGCTGTGACCCCATGATTCCCCAAGGATGGGTGTGGATTTTTTTACCCTTGTTTCTGCATTCGGGCCTTGGAGGAAAATTCAGGCATGTTTGATATCGGCTGGACCGAAATGGCGCTTGTGGCCGCCGTCATTGTCGTGGCGGTGGGGCCGAAGGAACTTCCTGTTGTTCTCCGCACCGTGGGACGGGCCATTTCTCGCGCCCGTGCTATGGCCAAAGAATTCCGCGACAGTATTGACGAAATAGCCGATGAGGCCGATCTCGGCAAAGAAGTCTTCGACGACCCTCAATTGGAAAAAATCCGTCTCGACGCCGAAAAAAAAGCGCTTTCCATACAGCCCCGCACGATGGCCGCCAATGGCGGCGATGGAACCCCGGAATCCGACACACCCAAGTCGAGGGGCGGCTAGGTGTCCATGCCGGAACAGAGCCCGCCCGACCAGCCCACCCAAGGCGGTAAAGAGAGCGCGGAAGAGGCTATGCCCCTGGTGGGGCACCTGATAGAACTTCGTAACCGTCTGGTGTGGGCCATCGCCGCTTTCGTGGTGGCCTTCGCCGCCTGTTTTTATTTCGCCGAACACATGTACGGCTTTCTGGTGGAGCCTCTTGCCTCCCTGCTAGAGGAAAAAGGCCAGCGGCGGCTGATCTATACCGGGCTGGCGGAGGTCTTCTTCACCTATCTCAAGGTGTCTCTTTACGGCGCCCTTTTCCTATCTTTCCCCATTGTTGCCGGGCAGCTCTGGATGTTCGTGGCGCCGGGGCTGTATAGAAATGAAAAGCGTGCCTTTATGCCGTTTCTCATCGCCACGCCGGTTCTTTTCGTGGCTGGCGGTGCGCTGGTCTACTATTTCATTTTTCCCCTGGCCTGGAGCTTCTTCCTCAGTTTCGAGAGCCTGGGCGGCACCGGCTCCATGCCTATACATCTGGAAGCCAAGGTCAACGAATACCTATCCCTGGTGGTGACGCTGATCTTCGCCTTCGGCCTGGCTTTTCAACTCCCTGTCCTACTGACGCTCATGGCTCGGGTCGGGATGGTGAGCGCTGAGACCTTGGCCCAGAAGCGCAAATACGCCATCGTCTTAGCCTTCGTGGCGGCGGCGGTGCTGACCCCACCCGACATCATCAGCCAGATCGGGCTGGCCTTGCCCATATTGCTGCTCTACGAGTTTTCCATTCTTGCCGTGAAGTGTATTGAGAAACGCCAGGACGATCCCGAGCCGGAACTGCCGGAGAGCGAATGAGTGCCGGGTGTGGACGCGTCTCTCCTGACCCCGTATAACCCCAGAAAGAAGGAACAGGACCAGACGTCCCATGCTCGACATCAAATGGATTCGTAAAAACCCCGAGGCCTTCGACGCCGCCATGAAGCGCCGGGGTATCTACGAGCCCGACAGTTTCGCCCTTTTAAAATTCGATTCCTCGCGCCGCGAGGTGCAGACCGCCCTGCAGGAGAAGCAGGGACTCCGCAACGATCTTTCCAAGGAGATCGGGGTTTTGAAGGGCAAGGGCGAGGAGGCTGAGGCCGAAAAATACATGGCCCAGGTGGCGGCGCTGAAAGACGAGATGCAGGCCCTGGAGGAGCAAGGACGGGAACAGGGCAAGGAACTCGACGCCCTTCTTGCCGGGCTGCCCAATATTCTGACTGAGGACGTTCCCGACGGCACCGACGAAAGCGCCAACAAGGTTGTGCGTAATGTGGGCGATCCACCGGCCTTCGACTTTACGCCTAAGGATCATGTGGAGGTAGGAAAAGGCCTGGGTGGTATGGATTTCGACACCGCGGCGAGAATGTCCGGGGCACGTTTTGTCTTGCTGTCGGGACCCCTGGCTCGGATGGAAAGGGCGCTGGCAGCTCTCATGCTCGATCTCCACACCACTGAGCACGGCTACATGGAAGTCAACCCACCCGCTCTTGTTCGTGACAGTGCTCTTTTCGGTACCGGCCAGCTACCAAAATTCTCCAAGGACCTTTTCCGTACGGAAGATGGTTATTGGCTGATCCCCACCGCTGAAGTGCCGCTTACCAATATTGTTGCCGGTCAAATCATCGAAGAAAACTGTTTGCCGCACCGTTATGCGGCCACGACATGGTGTTTCCGTTCCGAAGCAGGGGCGGCGGGTAAAGATACTAGTGGTATGATCCGTCAACATCAGTTTACCAAAGTGGAACTTGTTAGCGTCGTCCACCCCGATAAGTCAGAGGATGAACTCGAACGCATGACGAGCTGCGCTGAGAAGGTAATCAAAGAGCTCGGCCTGCCATACCGCGTAGTTATTCTTTGCTCCGGAGACACCGGATTCGGCGCTTGTAAAACGTACGATATTGAGGTCTGGCTGCCAGGCCAGGACACTTATCGCGAGATTTCAAGTTGTTCTAACTGTGGCGACTTCCAGGCTCGGCGCATGAAGGCACGATTCCGTCCTTCGGAAGGGAAGGGCACCGGTTTTGTACATACTCTCAACGGTTCAGGTGTCGCTGTAGGCCGCACGCTCATCGCTATCCTTGAAAACTATCAGCGCGCCGACGGTTCGGTAAAGGTTCCCAAGGCCCTGCGCCCCTACATGGGAGGGCTAGAAGTGGTCACTCCTGACATTTAAGGTGACGCTCAGTAATCCGAAGAAGGTATTCCCGTGAATCTAGAGGCAAAAAAAATCCGCCTCATCATGAAACTGCGGCGATCCTTGGTTACCGACACAAGGGTTTTATCGGCTATTGAGCGAACACCTCGGGAACTGTTCCTGCCCAAGGCTCTTCACGAGCGAGCCTATGAAGACCTGGCCTTACCCATCGACTGCGGCCAGACCATCAGTCAGCCTTTTGTGGTGGGGGTGATGACCCAAGCCCTGCAGGTGGAAGAGCGTATGCTGGTTCTCGAAATCGGCACCGGGTCGGGGTACCAATCCGCCATCCTTTCCCGGTTGTGCCGGCGGGTCTACACCATCGAGCGTTATAAACGGCTCATGGCGCAGGCAGAAAAACGATTCGCCGAGTTGAGCCTCACCAATATCACTACGAGGGTGGGAGATGGTTCCAAAGGCTGGCCGGAACAGGCTCCCATCGGACGCATTCTTGTCACCGCTGCTGCTGCCGACGTGCCCCCAGCTTTGGCCGATCAGCTAGATGAGGGAGGAATCATGGTGGTTCCTGTGGGCGAGGAATACGGTAACCAGCATGTTCTTCGTATTACCCGCACAGCAGCCGGTTTCGACCATGAAGAGCTTCTTCCCGTACGCTTCGTACCCTTGGTGGAAGGTGAGGCAGATTCTAGCGCCGATTGAAGACAAGCTCACCGGGATATAAACTCTGCTCATGCCGCGTCGTATTTCCGTCAGCCTTATTATTTCGTGTCTATGCGCCGCCTTGAGCGTGAACCTGACGGGATGCGAACGCTACATCTACGGCAAAGATCCCTATGGCCAGCACAAGGATATTACAAAAACACGGAAAGAAACTCAGTCTACAGCTACTCCCAGACCTGTGACAATAACCGGCAAAAGTAAGGTGCTGGTTAAGCGAGGAGAGACCCTTTTCGGGATCTCTCGCAAATATAATGTTCCCCTTCGTGACCTAATTGAAGTCAATGGACTGAAGCCGCCATATACACTCTTGACCGGATCACGGATTTTCCTACCCAGAAACCGCATCCATGTCGTTGTGGCCGGAGATACACTGTACGGTATTTCGCGCCGACATAGCGTTGACATGAGCCTGTTGGCCCATATCAATCAGCTCGATCCACCCAAAATTATTCGTGTGGGTCAGAAGTTGCGCTTGCCCGCCACCATCACCAGTTTGCCATCAGGGGCGAAAAAAATCGTCCCTTCCCTTTCCAAAAGGAAAACGGGCTCTTCTCTCGCCCAGGCAAAAAAGAGAGGAGTATCTGAAGATGTTCCCAAGGAGTCCACATCCTATATGTCGCCGCCACCCCCTACCCTTAGTCGTTTCCACAGGCCTCTACGGGGTAAAATTATAGGTGTCTATGGTCCCAGCGAGGAGGGGCTCCATAACGACGGTATCAATATCCTGACAACCAGGGGTACCCCTGTAGAGGCAACGGAAAATGGCGTGGTAGTGTACGCTGGCAATGAATTACAGGGATTTGGCAACCTGTTGCTGATCAAGCACGCCAAAGGCTGGACATCGGCCTATGCCCATAACGATTCTGTTCTTGTAAAACGCGGCCAGAAGGTGAAACGGGGCCAGGTAGTTGCGCGTGCCGGGAGCACCGGAAACGTCTCAAAACCACAGCTCCATTTCGAGCTGCGGCGTGGCACCCGCGCCGTGGACCCAACCATGTATTTGTAGAAATCAGTCCAGCTTTTCTCCAGAGAACAGGCAGGGTTCTGGATGAACAGTCAGGCATGAGGTCAATTCTGCAGGATGGTTGCAAATACGCCACCTGTCGTTATAGTCCCGCGAACTCTTCAAACCTATCGTGGGGCCTTGTATGTTTATTTCTGACGCTTTTGCCCAGACTGTTGGTGCAGCGGAACCATCCATTTTTCAGATGTTTCTGCCGTTGATCCTTATTTTCGCAGTCTTTTATTTTCTTCTGATTCGCCCCCAACAGAAAAAGGCAAAGCAACATAACGAGATGCTTTCTGCCATCCGCCGCGGGGACCGTATAGTTACCGGTGGCGGCATCATCGGCACCGTGGCCAGGGTGAATGACAATGAATTGCTGGTTGATATTTCCGAGAACGTACGCGTGACCGTCATGCGAGGAACTGTGGCCGATGTTCTCACCAAGACCGAGCCGGTTGCCAACTCCGAGCCCGAGGAAAACACTGACAATCATCACTCAAAGGGTAAACGTAGCCGAAAACGCGACCGATCAAAAAAAAACGGCTAACTCCTTAAGGTCCCGTATCCCTCATGCTTAATTTCACCAAATGGAAGATTACCCTGATTGCGGTCTTCTGCGTGTTGGGTATTGCTTTCGCGCTTCCCAATTTCCTTGACCGTCAAATCACCGAGGAACTGCCCTCGTGGCTACCGCACCAGCAAGTGAGCCTTGGGCTTGACCTTCAGGGTGGCTCCCATCTTTTGTTGGAAGTGGATGTGGATGCCGTGATCGCCGAGAGGCTGGAGTCACTTGTAGATTCCATTCGCAGCACCCTGCGTAAGGAGAAGATCGGGTATCGGGGACTCGGGACGACTGAAAAGGGCCTGGGCTTCACGCTTACGGATCCGGCTAGAGGCACAGAGGTTAGTACCATTATAAATGATCTCGAGTCCGGTCTTGATATTGAGCGGGGGGGGGACAAAGCATTCAGGGTTTCTTACGCCCCAAAGACCTTGCGTGAAATAGAAACCTCTACTATGTCGCAATCTATTGAAATCGTTCGCCGTCGTATTGATGAAACCGGCACTCGTGAGCCCACCATCCAGCGTCAGGGCACCGATCGTATCCTTATCCAGCTTCCCGGCGTAAAAAACCCCGAGCACATTAAAAACCTTCTGGGGCGCACAGCAAAGTTGACATTACATCTTCTGGATAAGAAAGCCCCGGCCATGATCAAGGATAACAAGGCCCCGGTTGGCGCCATGATTGTACCCTCGGGCGATCCTTCCAGTGTCGAACCTTTCTTCGTTGTTCGGAAACGCGTCATGGTCAGTGGCAACCGGCTCAAGGATGCCCAAGCAAGTTATGATTCAACCGCCGGACGCTGGATTGTGAATTTCAAGTTCGATTCTGTTGGCTCCAAAAAATTCGGCAAGGTCACTACTGGAAACGTCAGCAAACGGCTGGCCATCATTCTTGATGGAAAGGTGGTCAGCGCACCAGTAATCAGGGAGCCCATACTGGGTGGCAGTGGCCAGATATCCGGCAGCTTCACCGCACAGCAGGTTAATGACCTCGCGCTCTTACTGCGTGCTGGCGCACTTCCCGCGCCCCTGACCATCCTTGAGGAACGCAGCGTCGGCCCCAGCCTCGGCGTCGATTCCATCGCTGC